>CAYQEZ010000010.1:32629-44007 GCA_964416645.1 uncultured Francisella sp.
ACACTGCGTGTTTGAGGCTCAATCGCACTGCTGATACGCAGTAACTTAACGCTAATTTCATCAATCACATTCGCTTTAAAACGTGCGGGCGTACGTTGCAAATTACCTGCCAAAGACAAAGGAACCGCTACTTGTATCTCAGCACCCTCTGTTTGTACCAAACTGAGCAACGGTGTACCGACACTAGCCAGCGAGCCAACACCCATCAGTTGTGCTTGTACCACGCCTTGATAAGGTGACTTAATCTGACAACGCTCCACTTGCTGTTGCGCTTGTTTTTGTTGTGCCGTTAATCCAGACAACATGGCTAAACGACGTTCAACATCCGCATTCGCTTCTTCCAACTGACTGGCCGAGGCCAATGATTGGGTTTGTAGCTGCACAAAGCGCTTACGTTGTGCTTCGCTGTAAGCAAGTTGGGCTTTGTGTTCTTTAATGGCAGCCTGCGCACTGTCTAACTCAAGTCGATAATCACGACAGTCTAGTTCAACCAACAATTGCCCCGACTTAACACTATCGCCTGGACGAACCAACACCCGTTCAATTTTGGCGTTGATCTGCGCACTGAGTTGACTCTCATTTTGACTAATAACCTGAGCAGGCAATTCAAATTGAGGATAAATTAAGACTTCCGATAAGGGTTTTAGCCCCAAAGAGGCTGCATTGACCGAAAATGTGACGATACTTAACGCAAACATACCTAATCGTGTCATCTGTCTTTGCCTTTTCACGCTCATTAACCCCAATAACCAAACTTCAAGGCTCATTATCATACCCTAAGCGCTAAAATAAACGCACTGATTGCTGCCTTAGAAAACAAAAAACCACCCGAAGGTGGTTTAATCAGATGCCAGCGCAGCCAGTTCTAAACTGAGCGAGCGGGCAAAATAGCGAGGCGCGAGGCGCACAGAACAAGGAGTGTACACAAAGTACATGACGCCGTTCGAGCACTGAAGCAACAAAGCTAGATGACAGCGCAGCAGTTTCTAAACTGAGCGAGCGGGCAAAATAGCGAGGCGCGAGGCGCACAGAACAAGGAGTGTACACAAAGTACATGACGCCGTTCGAGCACTGAAGCAACAAAGCTAGATGACAGCGCAGCCAGTTTAGCGTAGAGTAACGATTTCCTCCGCAATACTCGGATGCACCGCAATGGTGTTATCAAAATCTGCTTTGGTCGCGCCCATACCCATTGGGATGGCAAAGCCTTGAATGCCTTCATCAGCACCTTCACCTAACCAATGCACGCCGACCACTGTTTCGTTGTCGTTGGCGCATACCAGTTTCACATGCACGGGCATGGGGTGAACAGACATTAAATGACGCATTGGCGTGAATTTGCTGCTGTAAACCTTCACGTTAGCTTCACCGTATTGCGCTTTAGCGGCCGCTTCGGTCAAGCCGATCATCGCTAAGGGCGGATGCGTAAACACCACCGTGGCAACGTATTTGTTATCCAGCTTACGACCTGGCTTATTACCCCACAAACGATCGGCTAAACGTCGACCTGCAGCTATCGCCACAGGTGTGAGCGCGATTTGACCTGTGGCATCACCCACCGCAAAAATATGGTCCACGCTGGTTTTTTGCCATTCATCGATGGTAATAAACCCACGCTCAGTCGCTATGCCTGCGGCTGCTAAGTTTAGGCTTGCCGTGGCAGGCTTACGACCCACTGCCCAAATCACTTTTTCTGCCGTCCAGCTTTGACCATCTTCTGATGTAACGGTTACACCGTCGCTAGATCCACTCAGTGCTGTAACTTTCACGCCACCTTTGAACACTATACCTTCTTTTTCCAAAACCTCAACAAAGGTATTGCGGATGTCTTCATCAAAGGCAGGTAAGGGCTTATCGACCATATCCACTAGCGTAATCTCGACACCGAACGCCTTCATGGCGCTGGCCAGTTCGACTCCAATGTAACCACTACCGATGAGAATCACTGATTTGGGCATGGCTTCCCATTTGAACACGTCATCGGAAGTACCGCCCAACTGAGCGCCTGCAACTGGTGGCACAATCGGCACACTACCTGGCGAAAGCACAATGCGCTCGCCTGTGTATTCGACATCGCCAACTTTGACACTATTGGCACTGGACATCACCGCATCACCAACGACACGCGTGATGCCTTTGCCTTCTAAGTAGCCACCGTACCAGTCACCAATGCCAGTAGTATAATTTAGACGACGCTTAGCAAATTCTGCATAATCAAAGTTAAAATCGAAATCCTCGCCCTCTTTCGGTGAAAATCCCCAACCCTTTGCATCTTTGAGTGCCGCCGCATGACCTGCGGCATACCACCAGACTTTTTTCGGCACACAACCACGGTTGACGCAAGCACCGCCAATACGATCACGCTCGATTAACAGCACCTTAGCACCGTACTCTGCCGCACGCTCTGCCACAGAAAGACCACCCGAACCACCACCGACGACGATGACATCAAATTTATCCATGCTGTTACTCCTTGAGGTGTGCCAAGTGCATTGGCAATGTGTGAATCCTGAACTGCTTACATTCATAAACCAACTCATCCCATCTGGGATAAATCCATTATGAAATAGCTTAAGAATGTAAAAAGTAGGCAAACGGCATAAACAAATTGACGTGGTGCATGTCATTTGAACCGTTTAAGCAATCCCATCCAATTAATTGGATGGGATCCGAGCGTTTACCCTAGAGAGAGAAACCCTATTTAGCTGCCATGTAGGTTGCTAAGTCGTCACTACCACCGATATGTTTACCATTCAAGAAAACTTGTGGTACTGTCTCTCTGCCTGACAAGGCACGAAGAGCCGTTAAGCCAATCGCTTCAAGAGACAATTCAACATACTCAATGCCATTGTCTTCTAACATGACTTTCGCTTTATAACAGAATGGGCAACCATCACGGGTAATCACTACCGCATCGGTTGGCAATACCGCATTCGGGTCGATATAACGCAACATGGTCACTGCATCTGAGACTTCGAATGGGTCGCCATCTTTCATTGGCTCAATGAACATTTTTTCAATCACGCCGTTTTTAACCAGCATTGAATAACGCCATGAACGCTTACCAAAGCCCAAGTTGTCTTTATCAACTAACAAACCCATGCCAGCAGAAAACTCACCGTTACCATCAGGAATGACTTTAACGTACTGTAAGTCTTGGTCAGCCGCCCAAGCATTCATAACGAAGGTATCGTTAACACTCAAACAATAGATGTCGTCCACACCACGCTCAAAAAACTCCATCGCTAACTCTTCATAACGTGGCAAGTGAGTTGAAGAACAGGTTGGTGTGTAAGCACCTGGCAAAGAGAAAACAATAACCGTTTTATCTTTGAAAATATCGTCAGATGTTACGTCAACCCATTCATGACCTGAACGTGTACGGAAAGTAACTTGAGGGACTTTTTGACCAGTCATATCTTTAAGTTGCATATGAAACGACTCCTAGTTGGTGTGAAAAACAATAAAAATTAACGGTGAACAATCTGTGCGTTGAGCATCCATGCTGTTTTGTCATGATCGGCAGCACGCACGGTTAACAGATCAGCGGTAATACGATCTCCCACTTCATCGGCCGCATTAGCAAAACTAACCAAAGACTTAGCCATACTTTGATGATCTTCAGCTAAGTCTTTTAACATCTCCTCTGCATTTTTGGCGTTAGGAGATCCTAGCTGGCTATTGTTAGCAAAAGTCGGCAAACCGCCATGCACCATTTCGCCCAATTGACGGATGCGCTCGGCAATTTCATCAACGGCAGTGAATAAGGCTTCGTACTGTGCTTGAAACTGCGTATGTAATGACATGAATCCAACACCTGTCACATTCCAGTGATACAGATGGGTTTTGGCCATTAAACTATAAGTGTCGGCCAAAACTTGTTGCAAACCATGTGGAATATCAGTACTCATGTTACTCTCTCCGCTTTGTTATCTTGATGACTAAATCATACCCCGATACGAGAGTGAAAGCTAATGAATGTTTTATGATAAGTTAATCGATTTTTTCAATTAAAAATCCATTAATCCATGATAAAAACGATAAAAATACCAACCTTATGCCGATACGATGCTGAATACCGCTTGTCTTCGTTCTGCTTCCGCCAACAACTCGGCAAACCCCAATGGGGTCAAACGTGCATCGCCCGCACAGCCCAATTCAATATGCCGACTGCCATCTTCCCCTAAGTGAGGTAGACTGTAAATCTTTAATTGCGGAAAACGCTGTTCAAATTGATCCATCCACTCCACCCACAGCGATTCAGACTGACCGTGCACCAAAATGCTCGACACCTGCTGAGACACGCCCATCAAGTTCGGATAATGGGTATCGAGCACCCAACGCATCATCGGCCAACTCATTTGCGGAAAACCGGGCATAAAATAGTGTGACTGAATGGCAAAGCCCGAAACACGATTAACTGGGTTAGGAATCAGACTCGCCCCTTCAGGAAAATCGGCCATACGTACGCGAATGGGGTAGGCTTCTGCACCAAACTGAGCTTCAATTTCGGCAACGCCTTGCGCATGACGTACCAAGGGAAGCCCCAGCGCAACGGCAGCAGCCTGACGAGTTTTATCATCGGGGGTTGCACCAATACCGCCAAAGACAAAGGTGATCACATCACTTCGCGCAAAGCTTTCTTGCAAGGTTTTCACCAACTCGGTGGTATCATCGCCAACATAACGCACACTGGCTAAGCTTAAATGACGCTCTGCCAGCAAGTCACGTGCAAACTCGAAGTGTTTATCGGCACGACGACCCGACAAAATTTCATCGCCAATGATAATCAAATGAATACTTGGCATTAACGACCTCCATCGACGCGACAAGATTCTCCATCACAGCCAGCGCCCGTATTGGGGAAAAACCAACGCAATAACAGCACCATTAATAACACACCAAGCGCCATCAGTAACCAAGAAGTCATTGTCATTTTTCATCAACTCTACTATGCTGATCCCATTATGGGTTTTATTCTATCATCATGACACTAACCGAACTACGTTATTTAATGGCATTACACCAGCAACGTCATTTTGCACGCGCGGCTGAAGTTTGCCATGTCACCCAATCGACCCTATCAGCTGGTATTAAACACCTAGAAGATAGTCTAGGTGTCGTACTGGTTGAACGTAGTCGTCAGTTTTTGCAATTTACTCCCATCGGTGAACTGGTGGTGGAACATGCCCAAGACATATTGGCACGCAGTGATGATTTGTTACGCCTAGTGAAAACCAACGACCCATTACAGGGCGAACTCTCCCTTGGTATCATTTTTACCATCGCTCCTTATTTGTTGCCTAAGCTAATCCATCCGTGGCGAAACGCCGCACCCAAAGCGCCATTACGATTAACCGAAGGCTACACGCACGACTTGTTACACAAGCTCACACAAGGCGAACTGGATGCAGCCATCATTGCGCTCCCCTACCCTGGCACCGATGACTTTACCGCTTGGCAACTCTATCGTGAACCTTTCGTTGCTGTATTGCCAGAACAACACTCACTGACACAAAAACAGCAACTTTCGGTTACAGATATTCAAGATGAACCCTTACTTATTTTAGGTCAAGGACACTGCTTTCGCGATCATGCCTTATCGGTCATTCCACATGTCGCCGACCACCCTTGGCAATCGCTAATCGAAGGCAGTTCGCTAGAAACCATTCGTGCCATGGTCGCTGGCGGCATGGGCGTGACCTTATTGCCCAGCCTAGCGGCTGCTAATGCGTGGCAAGCCCTAGTTACCCTGCCATTACAAGACCCAGCGCCCTTCCGTGATGTGGTACTGATTGCACGCCCCACCCACTCACGTCGAGAAGTGCTGCGCTTGTTAGCACACACCATTAAACAACTGTCTTTAATGACACCTAAGTCCACCTAACCACTTACTTTTTAAGGAATCATAACCATGCGCGACGTTATTTCAACACCCAATGCTCCAGCCGCGATCGGCACTTATTCACAAGCCATTCGTTCAGCTCGTACGCTTTATTTGTCTGGTCAAATTGGGCTAGATCCTAACACCATGCAACTGGCGGAGGGCGTCGAAGCACAAGCCCATCAGGTATTCAAAAATCTCATTGCCGTGATTGAAGCAGCAGGTGGCAAAGTACAAGACTTAGTTAAGTTAAATATTTTTTTAACCGACCTTGGCGATTTCGCGCTGATTAACAGCATTATGGCGCAATACTGCCCACAGCCTTACCCAGCACGTGCAGCCGTACAAGTTTCGGCCTTACCCAAAGGTGCTTTAGTCGAAGCCGATGGTGTGGCGGTGCTTGATAACTACTAATGTCCGCCCTGTTAACCCCTGTTAACCAACTGGCAGGCGTTGGGCCTGCAGCCGAAGATAGCCTGCACAAAGCAGGCATTTTCACGCTATGGGATTTGCTCCTGCATTTACCCTTACGCTACGAAGATCGAACGCAATTAACGCCTGCTGATGACTGCCAAGCGGGTAAGCTGGTGCAATTAGAAGGTATCATTAGTCGTAATCAAGAAATACCGGCTCGTCGTCCCATTCATGTGCTCAGCTTGCAGACGCAAGGACAGACGGTTCAACTGAAGTTTTTGAACTATCAAAAATGGTCGCATACCCTACCAAAAGTTGGGCAATCAGTACGTGTCTTTGGTCAACTACGTAGCGATATACAGGGTCAATTGGAACTCTTGCATCCGACGATGACCCGCTTGGATGCACACAAACCCAATCCACTACCCGATCGACTCACCGCCGTTTACCCCAGCGTTGGCACACTCAAACAGGTGCTGATGCGTAAAGCGATAGCCGATGCCTTGGCTCGGCTCAGTCAACAACCACCCAACGAGTTACTCTACCAAACCCAAATCACGCTCATTGAGGCACTGAAAGCAGTACATCTGGCCAAACCCGGCGATGCGGTTGTGTTAAGCACTGGGCAGCATCCTGCCATACAACGTTTGGCGTTAGAAGAACTGACCGCGCAACAGCTGTTAGCACGACAGGCCCGTCATGCCTTTGAACAAAGCGAAGCGCCAGCATTAGTGGCACAAACCTCGTTAGTAACACAACTGATTGAACGCCTGCCCTTTCAACTCACCCAAGGTCAAGCTCATATTTGGGCAACCATCGCTGAAGAACTGCAACAGCCGCACCCCATGCATCGGTTATTACAAGGTGATGTCGGTAGCGGTAAAACGGTATTAGCTGCTTTAGCGGCAGCGCAAGCGGCTAGTGCTGGTTATCAAACCAGCATTATGGCTCCGACAGAAATTTTGGCAGAACAGCTTTATAGCAGCCTAAACGAGTGGTTTACGTCGCTTGGAGTCAGCTGCGCTCTACTTACCGCCAGTGCCAAAGCAGCAGAAAAGCGACAAAGACTGCTCGACTTACGGGATGGAGGCCTGCAAGTGGTGATCGGCACTCATGCGCTGTTTCAAGAACAGGTTAATTATCACAAACTCGGGCTAGTGATTGTCGATGAACAACATCGTTTTGGCGTTGAACAACGACTGGCTCTGAAAAACAAAGGCACGCACGCCCGTCAAATGCCGCATTTACTGCTCATGACCGCCACGCCCATTCCACGCACACTGGCCATGAGTTTATACGGGGATTTAAGCGTCTCCAATCTAACCGAGCGACCACCTGGAAGACAAGGCATTGAAACCCTTGTCATTCCCGAAGCAAGGCGAGATCAAGTTGCTGAACGCCTAGCATTAGCCTGTCAGCAAGGAACACAAGCCTACTGGGTTAGCCCCTTTGTGCAAGAAAGCGAAAGCATTGAGGCCCATAATGTCAAGGATACAGCACAATGGCTCAAAGGTCGCTTTCCCGCGTTGCGCGTTGGGCTGGTACATGGTCAACTCAGCAATAGCGATAAAGACAAACAAATGCAGGCATTTAAGGCAGGTCATTTAGACGTGTTAGTGGCCACAACGGTGATTGAAGTTGGCGTTAATGTCCCCAATGCCAGCTTAATGATAATCGACAATAGCGAACGTTATGGGCTCGCGCAACTACATCAGCTGCGTGGTCGTGTTGGACGAGGATTGCTGAAAAGCAACTGTGTACTGCTTTATAAACCACCCTTATCTGAACAAGGGCAGGCACGACTAAAAGCTATTCGCAACAGTCAAGACGGTTTCGCCCTAGCGGAGCTAGACTTGCAATTACGCGGTCCAGGCGAGGTTTTAGGCACTCGACAAACTGGACTAAGCGAGTGGCGTATTGCCGACTTATTACGTGATGCCAGTTTGCATCAGCCCGCACTGGCACAAGCCGAATGGATTGAACAGCACACACCAGAGCGCATTGCACCACTGATTGAACGCTGGTTAAGTAACCGCTTGCGTTTTGTGCAAGCTTGAATCCACCCCATTTACACACTTGGAGCACCCCATGACCCAACTTTTGATTCGTCCCGAAGGCTCCCTACAAATCTTGTCTCGCTATGAAGTGCAACAGCTATGCGATCAATCAGACGATGGCTTAAATGACTTATTGCGCCAATGCGCCTTAGCCGTACTCAATGCGGGTGATGATGAAGACAATGGACTCAAACTCATTGAGCGACACCCCGATTTCGACATTCAGGTACGCTCACACGGTCGCGGCATGCAACTGCAACTGACCAACCCGCCCGCTCGAGCTTTAGTCAATGGTGAGCTGATTACTGGACTGAAAGAGCATTTGTTTGCCGTCGTACGCGACCTGATTTACACCAAAAACGCATTACGTGCTTCAGGACTGTTTAATTGGAATGACTCATCGAGTATTACCAATGTTGTTTTTCACCAATTACGCAACGCACAACTGCTCAAGCCCAATCTTTCACCTAACATTATTGTCTGCTGGGGTGGTCATGCCATTTCACGTTATGAATATGACTACAGCAAATTTGTTGGTTATGAGCTAGGGCTAAGAGGCATTGATATATGTACTGGCTGCGGTCCGGGCGCCATGAAAGGTCCAATGAAAGGCGCAGCCGTTGCTCACGGCAAACAGCGCACGACCGCCAGCGCACGCTACATTGGTATTACCGAACCAGGTATTATCGCCGCCGAAGCCCCGAATGCGGTAGTGAATGAATTGGTCATTATGCCCGACATTGAAAAACGACTCGAAGCCTTTGTGCGCTTAGGACACGGCATTGTCATTTTTCCCGGTGGTGCTGGCACCATGGAAGAGTTGCTCTATCTACTCAGCATCCTGATGCACCCCGACAATCAGCACATTGAATTACCCCTGATTCTAACCGGACCGAGTGGCAGTGAAGCCTATTTTGCTGCCATTGAAAGCTTTATTATCAGCACACTAGGCTGTGCAACCTGGCAAAAAATAACCCTAGCTATTGATGGCGCTGAAACGGTAGCTCAAAGCTGTTTAAACGCCCTACAGCAAGTACGTGCTCAGCGAAAAGCAAACAGTGATGCCTATTACTTCAACTGGCAACTGAATATTCCGTGGGAATTACAGTGCCCATTTGAACCCACGCATGACAATATGGCGCAGCTCAACTTAAGTGCCAACCAAGCCACTCATCTGTTAGCCAGCCAATTACGCAAAGCTTTCTCTGGTATTGTTGCGGGCAATGTGAAAGCCAGCGGATTACGTGCTGTGCAACAACACGGACCCTTTCAATTGAAAGGTGACGCTCGTATTATGCACGCCATCGATGCTCTGCTCAACATTTTTATCGAACAAAAGCGCATGCAGCTAGGTGATAAGCATTATCATCCTTGCTATCAAATTCATGCTATCGATTAACTGAGCATCGGAGATTCAAAAGAAAATTGATCGGCAGGAACGGGACGCGCAAACAAATAACCTTGCCCTTCATCGCAACCCAACTCCTTCAACAGCTCATACTGTGCCCGTGTTTCAATCCCTTCAGCCAACAAGGTCAATCCTAAGCTATGACCCATTTGAATAATGGTTTTAACCAAAACCCGAACTTGTTCGCTCTGCTCTAATTGTGCCACAAACGACTGATCTATTTTTAAGGTATCAATGTTTAATTTGGTAATTTGCGACAATGAAGAATAACCTGTACCAAAATCATCTAAGGCAATAGGTATCAGCCTTTGTTCTAAGTGGCGAATAAAATCAAAACACACTTCACCATCAGCAAAAGCGCTTTCCGTAATTTCCACTTCAATACGCTGTGTATTCACACCACTGGCATCGATACGAGCAACGAATTCATCATAACTATGTTCTAAACGCATTTGCACAGGAGACACATTAACGGCCACTTTAGGCACATGCTGGGATTGCGCATCCCAACGTTGAATATCCACCAAGACTTTTTCTAGTATTTGCAAGCCCAAGGCATGAATATGCCCCGTTTTTTCAGCCAAGGGGATGAGTAAAGCAGGCGAAACCCATTGACCAAAGCGTTGCCAACGCATCAGCGCTTCTGCACCAGACAATTGCAAATCAGATAGACGATATTGGGCTTGATAGAAAACTTGAATTTGCTCTTCTTGCAAAGCTTGCTTTAACGCCTGCTCTAGATCTAACTCATCGTACATTGCCTGTAATAGGTTAGCATCGAACACCACGGCACGACCTTTACCCTGTGCTTTTGCTTGGTACATCGCCAAATCAGCAAAACGC
Organism: uncultured Francisella sp.; assembly: GCA_964416645.1. GTDB lineage: Bacteria > Pseudomonadota > Gammaproteobacteria > Thiomicrospirales > Thiomicrospiraceae. The sequence continues at coordinate 43,236 of CAYQEZ010000010.1, forward strand.
ATGAGCAAATCACCTACTTGGGCGTGTTCAGGATAACGCGCAATGCCAATACTCGCATTTAATGCTTTCGCTGGACCATAATGCTTATCTAACTGAGCAATACTAAAAAGCAAGAAGGCTACCACAGCCTGCTCTTCTTCTGGACTGGTATCGGGTAAAATAATGGCGAACTCATCGCCCCCTAAACGTCCCACAACAGCCTGTGCAATGGGTGAATCTTGCGCTTGTAATTGTTGTGCAAAACGCTTGAGTAGCTCATCACCAGCAATATGTCCTAAGGTATCGTTAAACCACTTAAAGTTGTCTAAATCGATGAACACCAACGAGAGTTGACGGCATTCTTTTAGCAAGGCTTGCAAACACTGCTCGAAATAACGACGGTTATACAAATTGGTAGTCACATCAAAATGCGCTAATCGAATTAACTCTTTATCTGCTTGCTCATATGCGACGGTTTTTTCAACCAACTGATCGCTTAATTGTGCTTGCAATTCTTCCTGCACTCGACTAAATTTTACCAAGCGCTGAATCACAAACAGCGCCAGCACCAAAAGCAGCACTAAGTACAAGGCAGTTGACACTTGCACCAATTGCAGCATCATATTGGCATCGTCATTTATTCGTTGCTTATTAATTTCACGTTGTTGCGCTATGTAGTTATGCAAATCATCTAACAACGCCAGAGCCTTATCTTGTACGGGAAGGCTTTGCTCTATATACTCTTGCATAGCCAACTCGCGCTCGCCTTCCATCAACAAAGCCAACAAATAAT
>CAYQEZ010000011.1:0-17650 GCA_964416645.1 uncultured Francisella sp.
CAGCGCAAGTGATTAACGTCACCATCACAGGCACCAACGATGCCGCCGTGATTACTGGCACCAACACAGGCAGGGTCAGAGTAGATACTGCTTCTCGGTATGTCAGATCTGGTAAACTAAGCATCAGCGATGTCGACAGCGGAGACGTAGTTGGCTTCCAGACCACAGTCAGCTCAGCCGCAGGCAACCTAGGCACGCTCAGCATCGCCACTAATGGCGCATGGACTTACAGTGTCTCCAACTCAGCAGCCGTGCGGTCCCTAGGCGCAGGAGGCCGTAAAATTGAAAAATTCACCGTATACGCACTTGATGGCACTAAAAAAGAGGTTTTTATCACTATTTTTAATGATGACCCAGAATGCCCATTAATTATTGATTTAAATTCTGATGGTGTTGGTACGATTTCAGTATTATCTGGAGTGACTTTTGATCATAATAATGACGGCAAAAAAGAAGTAACGGGTTGGGTTGATAGTAATGATGCTTTATTAGTGCTTGATTTAAATAATGATTTTATTATTGATTCAGGTCGAGAACTCTTTGGCAATAATACATTATTAGCTGATGGTAGTGAGGCAGAACATGGTTTTGTTGCTTTGGCTCAATACGACGATAATGCAGATGGTAAAATTGACGCTAATGATATTGTTTATAGTCAATTACAATTGTGGCAAGATAAAAATAGCGATGGCATTAGTCAAACAGATGAGCTATTTACGCTAGAATCTATGGGCGTTGTAACGCTGAACTTAAGCTTTGAATTAAGTGATAAAGTAGAAAACGGCAATGAGTATAGACAAGTAGGTACTTATGTCAACAATAAAGGTGAGATATTAGAAATGACCGATGTTTGGTTTGATATAGATGAAGAATCAATCGAGGCTTTACTTCCTGTTGGTGATCAGGAGCAAGAACGGCTTTCGTCTGTGCAACAGAAAGTTGTACCGACTGAGCAAGAAGCTATGAAACAAATTCAATCAATTTTAAGTAATTCACTTGATAAACCTTGGAAAGAAGATCTAAATCATGAATAATTATAGTTCCCTATCAGTCGATCTTAAACTATTGATTGTCTGATAGGTAATATATGAACATTTTTTATTTCTTAGCTCTAGGAGAAAAGCATGCCATATGCTAAGCGAAGTGCTAGTGGACAGATTACAGCCTTATTTGCTGATGCGAGTGATGATGCTACTGAGTTTGTTGATGTGAATCTGCCCGAGGTACGTGCTTTTGTCGGTTTAAGCAAAAGCACGCCGATCAGCCACGAGATTATCGAACACTTGTCTTCATCCGATATGCACATGGTACGTGTATTAGAGGATTTACTTGAGGTATTGATTGCCAATAAAGTCATTTTATTTACCGATTTGCCAACAGCTGCTCAAGTCAAACTACTCGAGCGTCGTTCTGCGCGTAGCAAGTTAACGGTTAATGGTGATAATGGCTTAATTGCCAATGATAATGACGCTATTCTTATTTAGCGATTAATCTATCCCAAGGCCTTAGCTGGTTCGTTAGCTTTAGGCAACCCCAGGTCCAGTAACGCCGTCCACTCCCAAACTGATTAAGCGAGCGCGTTCGTGATCGTTCGCCACGCCTTCAGCAATAACCAACAGTCCAATCGCATGAGCAACGGTGACGATGCCTTGAACGAAGCTTTGGTTTTGTTTGTGTTGGTCAATATCACGAATAAAACTGGCATCTAGCTTATAGTAATCCAGTCCTAAGTCATTTAATTCGGCAATGCGCGAAAAGTGTTCGCCCGCATGCTCTAGTCCAATTTTGCACGCAAAGGGTTTGATGGATAGGCAAAAGCTACGGAAGGCATCTAGCTGTTGATAAACCCCATATTCTGGAATATCTAACCACAGCAAAGAACTGAGTGAAACATCCAGTTGCAATAATTGCTCCAGTACCCCTTCTCGAAAGTGGGCACTGTGAAGAGATTCAACCGATAAGTTGATGCAGATTGGTGTTTTTTGCTGTTTGAGCCTCGTCACAGCTTGTTTGAATACAGCTAGATCTACCTTGTCTTGCCAATTTAGGCGGGTAATCCAAGGGAAAATGACGCCCGCTTTTTGTGCTTCGCCAAAAACGGACAGTCGCATCGGGCATTCAATATGCATCAGTTGTTCTTGATGATTACGAACAGCAAATTGCCCTAAGCTCAGCGATTGCTCATTGGCTAAGGCGTCGGTCAATCCTTGTTTCCAATCGAGCAGACCATGGTGCGCTGTTGGGTGCGATTGAGGTTCTAATTCACACACTAAATGATGTTCGTGTTCTGATCGTGCTAAGCAGGCATCGGCACGCATCATTACTTGAGCGATGGTTTCGCCTTGTTGATAGTAACTTAACCCCATCGCCAGTTGAGCGATACCTTGAATTGACGCATACTCTTGATGATTAAGGATGTCGTTGAGGGTTTGAGCTAAGGGCTTAGCATCAAACTGAGTCTCACCCATGAGTAGTGCAAAGTCACTTCCGTTCAAGCGCGCCGCCTTAGCATTGACCGCTTGTGAGCAAATCCCTTTGAATTGTTGGGTAATCGCTAGGATTAGTTGATCGGTTCGCTGATGACCTAACTCTTGATTAATCTGTGCTAGCGGCGCTAAGCGTAATAAAAACACATAACCCTGATGACTTAAGTCTTCTTGATTGAGCGCCACCTTTAGGTGCGACATAAAAGTTTCGCGGTTCAACAGTCCCGTCAATTGATCTTGTTGCAGTTGTTGTCGCATGGCTTCAAGTCGTTGGGTTTCCGACTCAAGCATGCTTTTAATGCGGTTAGACAGTAGGTTCATCGAGCGAACCAGCTGCTTAAACTCTAGAGTTTTGGGTTCATGAGTCGTTACAAAACGTCGCTCACCAATCGCCTCGGCTTGTTCAACCACCTTACCCAGCGGATTGGTGATGAGTTTTAATACCCAAGAGCCGAGAATACCACTGAACAGAGCGCCCAGAGCGAAGATGACCAGTAACTCCAGCGCACTGTGCCATAGCGTGTCATAGGCGTAGCTAATTTGACTTTGCAGTTCAATGGTTCCATAAACTGTCCAGCCGTCCATGACTGTACCTGTGCCTGCGGCAACCTCAATATCAATGAGTCGTTTAAACCAATCAGGCGCTTGACTTGCCCGATTGAGCGCGCTTCGTTCAACCAATATCTCGCCTGTTGGTGAAGTTAAGCGGATCAGTTGATAATGACCATTATCGAATTGTGCGGATAGTTGAAGTTCTACCAAAGTGGGGTCTTTGGGTAGCTGGTTCATCGACAAAGCCAAGGAGGCAGCATTGTCCAAGTTTTTGAGATATAGCTGCTCTTCTAAATAGGTTTTTGCCGTGAGCGTGCTGACAAAAAAGCTGATACCAAAGGCCATTAGCATTAAAAAGGCGATGGCTAACCAAAGTTGTTTAATGAGTGACATAATCGTTTCCACCGAATGAGTTGGCAATGTGGTGCATGTTATTCATAACCTTATTCATAACCTTCTTGTTGCATTTTGGCGAGTAAATCACGCCAGCGCGATAAGCGTTCAGTTGCACTGGCGGCTGGGGTGGACGCATTGCCTGTCCATAATCCCGCATCATTAAAGCTGAATACAGGAGTTAAATCGGGGCGTTGGTCGGCCTGCATCACATCTTCTACCAAATTATCTAAAATGAGCGGGTTAGAGGTGGGTGTCGTGTAGTAACCTAATACCATGTGCGCTTGGCTAATCGGACTATTGGCGCCACCAATTTTGGCGCGAACGTAAATCAGTCGTAATTGTTCTGTCGGTACGCCCAATAATTTAAGCGTCATGTATTTGGCAATGGCATAGTCTTCACAGTCGGCACGTCCTAGCAACATACTTTCTAAGGGCGTTGCCCAATAGTCATTGGCTTTCCAAATTTCGCTGTCTTCACCATAACGCAAGTTGCGATTGAAAAACTGATTAACCTGTTTAAGTTTATGTGTGGTTGAGCGATCTTGTTGCGTATCGAGCAGTTGATTCCATTGCTGTACTATGGGATTGTTGGCGGAAACAACCAACCAGCGCTCACCCAAACTGTGCGCGATGGCTAAAGAGCCAGTAAGCCAAATGGCGAAGGCAATTAGGTTGAGACGAACGACAATGGACATGAATTACTCAATATAATCGCTTTTTTGATTATTCTGCCCGTAAGACTCAAAAAAAACAAGTCATTAAATATTAGTTAGTCTCTGTTAATTAAACAAATTCATGTGTTATGATTAATCTAATTAATAAAACTAATTGCGCTTTGGAGGTAAATATCATGAAAGCATCACTTAATATACCAGTTTTAGCTACGTTCGTCGCTCTGGCGTGGCTGGCACAGGCGTCTGCCCAACCACAAGCCACAGCGCCAGCTAAAAACTTGCAACAAGCAACACAAAAAGCCATTGCCAATAACCCAGAAGTGCAAGCTGCGTGGCATCTATTCCAAGCTTCGACCGAAGAAGAGCGTGTTGCGGAAGGTCGTTATTTACCTAAAATTGATTTGAACGGCGCAGTGGGCAACCAAACGAACCAACAGAGAGGTAACAACGCTGCTGAATATGGTCGGGAAACCTTGGGTGTGAGCTTAACACAAATGATTTTTGATGGCTTTGCTACGCGTAGCGAAGTATCAAGATTAAGTTACACGCGCTTGGCACGCTATTACGACTTTATGCAAGCTTCCAGTAATATTGCTTCTGAAACCGTTGCTTATTATGAAAATGTCCTCAAGTTTCGCGAGCTGGTGCGTTTAGCTTCCGAAAATTACGTTCAACATAAAAAGCTGTATGATGCCATTGTGCAAAAAGTACAGGCTGGCGTAGCGCGAGGCGTTGATTTGGAGTTGGCAACGGGGCGTCTCGCCTTGGCAGAGTCTAATTTGCTGACTGAAGCGACCAATTTACATTCTATGAGTGCGCGCTATCAAAATTTGGTCGGTGAGTTACCTTACGAAGATTTAGATACAGAAGGTATGATCAACACGGGTATTCCCGCCACTATTCAGGAAGCTTTACGTTTGGCTTTTGAAGCCAGTCCACAATTCAATTCGGTGATTGAACAAGTCTTGGCGGCAACATCAGAACTTGAAGGGCGTAATGCGCCATTTATGCCTAAGTTGGATTTTCGCGCTAGTCAAAATAATGGTAACAATGTCGGTGGTATTCAGGGGCGCGAGTTTGACAGAGTAATTGAGTTGGTTGCGACCTACAATTTATACAATGGCGGTAGTGATACGGCAGCTAAGAATCAGTTTCGTGAGCGTTTGAGTTTTGCACGTGATAATCGCGATAAAATTTGTCGCAATCTGCGTCAAGATTTAAGCGTTGCTTACAATGATATTAAGCAATTGACTGAAAAGCTGGTGTATTTAAATCAGCATCAACTATCCATTTCCAAAGCCCGTGAAGCCTATAAAGCACAATTCGATATTGGTCAGCGTACCTTGCTCGATTTATTGGATACAGAAAACGAGTATTTCCAGGCTAAACGTAACTATGTCACGGCAAAACATGATTTAGCGATTGCACGGGCTAAAACCTTACATAATACTGGTGCGTTGTTAACTGAGTTAAAGATTCAGCGAGAAAAATTGCCCACGCCCCAACAGTTACGCCAAGACCGTGATTTAGCTAAGAACCAAGATTTAGCATGCCCAGCGGAAGTGGTAGAAGTCATGACCATCGATAAAGCCATGTTAATGGCCTCAGCACTAACCCCTGCATCCTTGCCAGTAGCACCAGTAACACCAGCAATCACGGATATTAAACTGGTGTGTACGGATGTGCAAGGACAGGTTAATCAGTGGATTACCGCTTGGACGAGTCAAGATGTAAATGGTTACCTGAACCAGTATTCGCCTAATTTTACGACAGGCGATATGACGCGCGCTCAGTGGGTCAATTTAAGGACAAGTCGTGTAAAAAATCCTGCTAAAGGCATTAGCTTATCCATCGATAATGTGCGCACCTTGCAAGTGGGTAATCGCATGGAGGCGACGTTTAATCAGGTTTATGACAATCAAACTTATAAAGACACGGTTGAAAAAACCCTGGTGTTTGACAATGTCGGTGGAAAATGTCGTATTGTCGAAGAAAAAGTGAGTAAAGGTCGTTTATACTAGTGCGTACCACTTTTTAGGGGATTCGTACTATGCAGAGGAAGCAAATGGATACACAGCGCGCCACCGAAATTGCTCAGGTTTTAACTCAGGCTTTGCCTTATATTCGCCGCTTTGTTGGTAAAACCATTGTCGTAAAATATGGCGGTAATGCCATGGTCGACGATGATTTGGAACAAAGTTTTGCGCGCGATATTGTGTTGATGAAGCAAATCGGTATGAATCCAGTGGTGGTGCATGGCGGTGGTCCGCAGATTGGTAAGCTATTAGCGCAAATTGGTAAAGAATCTCAATTCATTGATGGCATGCGTGTTACCGACCGTGAAACCATGGATGTGGTGGAGATGGTATTAGGCGGTCAAGTCAACAAAGCGATAGTTGGCATGATTCAAAAAGCGGGCGGGCGATGCGTTGGCTTAACGGGTAAAGATGCTGGGCTGATTAAAGCGAAAAAAATGACCTTAACCAAGCACAATCCCGCGGTCGATGTACCTGAAATTATTGATTTGGGACATGTGGGTGAAGTAGAAGCAGTCGATACGCACATTCTCGATTTAATGATTGAAAGCGATATTATTCCTGTTATTGCGCCAGTTGGTTACGACGATGAAGGTCATAGCTATAACATCAATGCTGACTTTGTTGCTGGTGCAGTTGCTGGGGCATTAAAAGCGGAAAAGCTCATGTTATTGACCAATATTGCCAGTTTGCAAGATAAGCAAGGTAATTTGCTGACAGGACTTACTCATGCGATGGTGGAAGGTTTAATTGCTGACGGCACTATTTATGGTGGTATGTTACCGAAAATTCGTTGTGCGTTAGACAGTGTGACCGCGGGTGTTAAATCGGCGCATATTGTTGATGGACGTGTACAGCACGCAGTGTTGTTGGAAGTATTCACTGATGAGGGTGTGGGCACACTCATTACGGCGTAAGGAGAATGCTATGAAAATTTGGTTGCATATCGTTTCTGCGAGTTTATTGGCGGGATTTTTAGTCACTTCGGTACAAGCAAAACAACCCACCATTGTCGCAGCTACACCAGTGGTGGTACTGATGCCTTTTTTAACCGATAACCCCGATTTTTTTACCCTCACACCAGAGCAGCGACAAGCAGTCACTAAAATCGCGCAAGCGAGTGGTGCAAAGCGTGAAACGATTGACCAGTCGGTATTAGATTTACGTGCGGAGTTGCGCGAGGAAATATTCAAGTTTAAGGCGGATACTAGGCTTATTAAGCAGTTAAGCGATGAGTTGGCAAAGCAAGAAGTGGCGCGTGTGCAGTTGTCGGTTGAGTGTGCTAAGGGATTGCGTTCGACACTGACAGCAGAACAATGGAAGACGCTGACCGAGTTGGCTCTGCAATAAGCCGAGTTTGGTTATTGGGTGCGACACTATGTCGCATGGTGTTACTCAAGGTTTCGCATTATGATGTGAGTCAGTAGATAACATTTCCTCTGTTATTGAACACTCCTCAGTTTGAACCACTCACGATTGTGAGTGGTTTTTTTATGTTCTAAGGATTGGGTATTAATGGAGTTTTGGTTAGAGCAGTTGGTGTTGCTCGTGGTTTCTCTAATCGCTAATGCTTTTTCGGCATTAGCGGGTGGTGGCGCAGGTCTGTTACAGTTTCCAGCCTTATTGTGGCTGGGTTTGCCCTTTGCTGTCGCATTGGCCACGCATAAGGTCGCCAGTGTTGCCTTAGGTATTGGCGCAACCTTGCGCTATATGCAGTCTGGCTTGTTGTCGTGGCGTTTAAGTTTGCTGATCTTAGCGGCGGGCTTACCTGGTGTTTGGTTGGGCGCAATGAGTGTGTTGGCATTACCAGAGCAAGCTTTGCTTATTGCCTTGGGGTTGCTGACCATGGCGATGGGTGTTTATTCTATGAAACAAGCCAATTTGGGGCTAGAACAACGTCTGATAATGCGCAACCCTCTGCAAATGGGTTTAGGTGCAGTGGCATTGGCTTTGATTGGCGTGTTAAATGGATCACTCACTTCGGGAACAGGCTTATTTGTTACCTTATGGCTGGTTCGATGGTATGGTTTGGATTATAAACAAGCCGTTGCCTACACGCTGGTGTTGGTGGGATTTTTTTGGAATGGGTTAGGTGGACTGACCTTAGCGGTAGTCGGTGAGGTTCGTTGGGATTGGCTGCCAACCTTGCTCATCGCTTCGGTAGTGGGTGGTTATTTAGGTGCTCATTGGGCACTCCTCAAAGGCAATCTTTGGGTTAAGCGTGCTTTCGAGTGGGTGACCTTATTAACGGGGGCTAGTCTGTTAATAAGGGCAGCGTTTTAACTTGCCATAGGTTGATTAATTTAGCACAACCTTGACTTAGCATCATCCAGTTGGCTGGTAATACCAACTGAGCCAGTGCACAAGTTGGAAAGAGTTTGACTTCTTGTTGTAAACGAGCATCTTCGGTTAAGTAAGTTAACAAGGTTTCTAATCCAGGGTTATGACCGACTAATAGCGTTCGTTTAGCAACAGGAGTTTGTGCCAATACCATTAACAGGGTTTCAGCACTGGATTCGTAAACGTCAAGAGATTCAATACAGTCAATATGATTATCGCTGTCGAAATGACTGCGCGCACGTCGAAGGGTTTGTAAGGTGCGTTTAGCGGGAGAGGTGACAATTAAATCGGGATGAAGTTGTTGTTGTGCAATCCAGTGTCCAATTTTATGGGCGTCTTCACGACCACGCTCACTGAGTGGGCGCTCAAAGTCAGCGAGCGTTGGATCACTATGATCCGACTTGGCATGGCGCAGAATCAGTAGTTCACGTAAGCCATTGTTGGCGCTCATCTACTTAAACTCCGTAAGCCTGACGATAAGCTTGCATAGCATCAACGTAATGACTGAGTGTTGGATGGCTTTCTAGGTGCTTAATGAGATGTGCCATGGTGACAATAGGAATAACTGGAATGCCAAAACGATCTTCTACTTCTTGTACGCTTGATTTTTCTCCCATACCTTTTTCCATACGGTCTAAGGCGATCACCACACCAGCTGGTGTTGCACCAGCTGCCTGAATAATTTCAATGGATTCACGAATCGCCGTGCCTGCGGTGATCACATCGTCGACAATTAAAATCTTACCTGCTAAGGGTGTACCAACAATGCTACCACCTTCACCGTGTGCTTTAGCTTCCTTGCGGTTAAAGCTGTAAGCTCTGTTTTGCTGATGGTGTTCCGATAACGCAATACTAGCCGACGCTACGAGCGGAATGCCTTTATAGGCTGGACCAAATAGTACATCATAGTCAACACCACATTGAGCAATAGTGTGGGCGTAAAACTGTCCCAGTTTAGCGAGACTGCTACCTGAGTTAAATAAGCCAGCGTTAAAGAAATAAGGGCTGGTACGACCAGACTTTAGCGTGAATTCACCGAAACGTAATACATTGGTGCTGAGAATAAAGTCTATAAAATCATGTTGATAAGGGTGCATAATAAACCAAAGAGTAAACGGAGTATGCTATTTATACGTCATATTGCGATAAAATGGAAGCCCAATGTCGGTTAAGGAGGGGGCGAATGAAGGTTGGCGATAAGCCTTGTGTATTGGTGACGGGAGCCAGTCGTCGCTTAGGAGCAAACTTAGTGAAGCACTGGATTCAATCGGGTTATCAGGTATTGGCCAGTTATCGCCATGAGAGTGAGACGGTGAGCGAATTACGCCAGCTGGGTGCGCAGATGTTGTGTGTCGATGTCGCTACTGAAGCTGGTGTAACGGAACTTATTGAAGCTGTGCGAGCACTCACCCCTTCTTTAAGGGGTATCGTACATAATGCTTCCATTTGGCATTCTGATGCTCAGTTAACACAGACACCAATACTGCTTGAAACAACTTATGCCTTACATCTCTTTTCGCCTTACCGACTGAATCAAGCGCTGCTGCCGTTATTACAAGCTCATTCTGGATTGAGTGATATTGTTTTTATCAGCGATGCCAGTTGTGATCAAGGTAAGGCAGACAAGGCGTTATACATTGCATCTAAAAGCGCCATGGAAAGTTTAATGCGCTCTCAAGCAGTTGCTTTTGCACCCAAGGTCAAGGTAAATGCCGTTGCACCAGGGCTGTTAGCCTTTCATGATACGGATGATGAAGATTATCGACAGATAAGATTGGCTCAAACGCTATTAGGTATTGAGCCAGGATTTCAACCGGTTATTGATGCCATTGATTATTTGTTTGCCAGTCCTTACACCACGGGGACACGCCTTGTGGTTGATGGTGGGTCAAGTTTGTTGCGGAATTAAGGGAGTTCTGAATGAATAATGCGTTTCAGCTCCAGTCCATTTACATTTTTCAGAGCATTCTTAATCTGTTAATGACTTAAATGGCGTGTTGAGTGGAAAGGGTGCTTGAATTTGATGGCCGTCTGCTAAGTCAATTAGCAGGGTTAATTGCCATTGCATTTCATCAATAGTGCAGAAAGATAAAATAGACTTTCCTTGCCATTCATTGGGCGCAGTTTGTGTTAAGCTCACGCGATTGTAACCCATATACATGTTGCTACCATTAATATCTAGCTGAACCCTTATCGCATCAACGCCTTGAATGTCGGCTGTGACATTGAGTGCTTTAGCAATGGGAATCGGTTGTGGGCTGATCGTTAACCTCACGCTGATTCCATTCTGCTCAATCACACAATCCCCCGTATGGAGTTGACAGTGACTTGGCATGGTTAGAATTCGGGTGTTGATTTGTGCTGTGGGTTGAATCCAGTACCAAGTCAAAGCGCTGATTAGAATTGCGAAGAAGGGAATAACAAAGAGTAACCATTTTTTCATTGCTGTTTACCGATAGTAAAAGGCTGACACTGAGGACAATAATAACTGGAACGCTGAGCAATAGCTAACTTTTCAACGTGGGTGCCACAACAATGGCAAGGTTGTTTGGCACGTCCATAAACATTCAGTGTTTGAGCAAAATAGCCAGGTTGTCCATCTGGGTTCACGAAGTCTCTCAGTGTACTGCCCCCTTGCTCAATGGCTCGGGTCAGCGTTGCTTGAATGTGTTTGTGCAGTTGATTAATGTGGTGAGAAGTTAATTGATGACTGGGTGTGAGCGGGTGGATGCCCGCCAAAAAGAGCGATTCACAGGCGTAAATGTTGCCAATTCCCACAATAATTTCGTTATTCATTAGGCTGGTTTTGATCGGCGATTTACGGTTGGCCAATTGAGACTCAAAATAATGCGTGCTGAAGGCTTCACTCAAAGGTTCAGGACCTAATTTATCTATCAGCGGATGAGTAATAAGACTGTCGGTCACAATGAGAAAACCAAAGCGACGAGGATCGTGATAGCGTAGCCATACCGAGCCAAATTCTAGCTGCCAATGATCGTGTTTACGCCACTCAGCTTCAGTTGAAACAATACGTAAGCTGCCCGACATGCCTAGGTGAATAATGAGGGTTGATGTATTGAATTTGAGTAACAAATATTTAGCACGTCGCTCAACCGATACTAAGGCTTGTCCGATGAGGCTGTTGACCTGTGCGACAGGAATGGGATAACGCAATTTGGCTTGGCGTATGATGGCGTGCGTTAACATCTGCTGGTCAATATGCGGTGCAATGCCGCGTCGTGTGGTTTCAACTTCAGGTAATTCAGGCATGGCAGGGTATCACAATTAAGAATTGGTTAATTGACATTATGTTAGCACATTGAAAAATTGCCCATAAACAAAAAGCCCGAACAAGTCGGGCTTTTGCAGAAGAAGGCAAAAAATTATTTAATTTTTGCTTCTTTAAACAGAACGTGTTTACGCGCTTTAGGATCGAACTTCATCATTTCGAGCTTTTCAGGCGTTGTACGTTTGTTTTTAGTCGTGGTGTAGAAGAAGCCTGTTTCAGCAGTAGAAACCAATTTAATCTTTTCGCGGATTGACTTAGCCATTATCTAACTCCTTAGATGTTTTCGCCGTTAGCGCGTAGAGCACCAACCACAGCTTCGATACCCAATTTGTCGATAGTACGCAAGCCATTTGCTGAAATACGTAAACGAACAAAACGTTGTTCTGACTCTAACCAAAAACGTTTGTTATGCAGGTTAGGCAAAAAACGACGCTTAGTTTTGATGTTAGAGTGAGACACTTTGTTCCCAGTTACTGTGCCTTTGCCAGTAATTTGACATACACGTGCCATGATGAATTCCTTATCGTCTAAAATGACAAAGATGAGATTATAGCCAGTTATCTTTTTCTTTGTCAATAGGTGTTTATTAAACAGTCCGAGTAGATTACAGAGTATTTGTCCGAGCTAACTCATTTGGTGATTGATTTAGAGAGATTTTGTAAGCTTGACCTTAGGTAGGTGGATAGTGATGCCCGAAAAAATAATGAGTGAAGCCTGCTACTCGGACTTTTCCTAGATGATGTTGTTTTTGTATGTGGTGTGCTTGGCTACTAATAGATGTAGGTTAAGTAGAGGTGATTGGAGGCAAGATTAAACTTACGCGAAATCAATTAAAAAACGAAAAAGCCTACTGGTGTTCACACTTTGTCTGCGTTATAGTGGTCTTGATCCAATGACAGTAGCGCAACAAGCAATGCTTCGAGTGTAAATTATAGACAGTCATCTATGGTTTATATTTTAAATATTGATTTTTATTTATTGTGAAAACTGCGTTATAGTTAGCGGGTAAAGATCGGCAACGGTCTCAATTTGATTGAGTTTTTTTAACCTTAATTAAGGAGCCATCCATGGCTGCAAAGAAGTATAACGCTGGTGTTAAAGAATACCGCCATACCTATTGGACTCCAGAGTACACTCCTCTGGATACCGACTTGTTGGCATGTTTCAAAATCGTTCCTCAACCAGGTGTTGACCGCGAAGAAGCGGCAGCAGCAGTTGCGGCAGAATCTTCAACAGGTACTTGGACCACAGTTTGGACTGACCTGTTAACTGACATGGACTACTACAAAGGACGTTCTTACCGTATTGAAGATGTTCCAGGTGACGATACAGCATTCTATGCGTTCATCGCATACCCAATCGACTTGTTCGAATCAGGTTCAGTAGTAAACGTATTCACTTCTTTAGTTGGTAACGTATTCGGTTTCAAAGCTGTTCGTTCACTACGTTTAGAAGACGTTCGTTTCCCAATCGCTTTCGTTAAAACTTGTGGTGGTCCTCCTGTTGGTATCCAAGTTGAGCGTGACATGCTGAACAAATACGGTCGTCCATTGTTGGGTTGTACCATTAAACCTAAATTAGGTTTGTCTGCTAAAAACTACGGTCGCGCTGTTTATGAGTGCTTACGTGGTGGTCTCGACTTCACTAAAGACGACGAAAACGTTAACAGTCAACCATTCATGAACTGGAAACACCGCTTCGACTTCGTTATGGAAGCAATTAACAAAGCTGAAGCTGAAACTGGCGAGCGTAAAGGTCACTACCTAAACGTAACTGCTCCGTGTTCTGAGGAAATGATGCGTCGTGCAGAGTATGCTAAAGAAATTGGCGCGCCGATCATCATGCATGACTACATCACTGGTGGTTTCTCTGCTAACACTGCGTTGGCTAACTTCTGTCGTGAAAACGGTATCCTGTTACACATCCACCGTGCAATGCATGCGGTATTAGACCGTAACCCACACCACGGTATCCACTTCCGCGTATTGACTAAGATCTTGCGTTTGTCTGGTGGTGACCAACTGCATACAGGTACTGTAGTAGGTAAGTTGGAAGGTGACCGTGCTGCTACTTTAGGTTGGATCGACTTGTTACGTGAGTCATTCATTCCTGAAGATCGTTCACGTGGTCTGTTCTTCGACCAAGATTGGGGTTCAATGCCTGGTGCATTCGCTGTTGCTTCTGGTGGTATTCACGTATGGCACATGCCAGCGTTGGTTAACATCTTCGGTGACGACTCAGTTCTTCAGTTCGGTGGTGGTACATTGGGTCACCCATGGGGTAACGCTGCTGGTGCAGCTGCTAACCGTGTGGCTTTGGAAGCTTGTATTCAAGCTCGTAACGAAGGTCGTGAAGTTGAGAAAGAAGGTAAGGACGTTCTTACTGGTGCAGCGAAACACAGCCCAGAACTACGTATCGCAATGGAAACTTGGAAAGAAATCAAGTTTGAATTCGATACAGTTGACAAACTTGACGTTGTTAACCGTTAATTGCGTTACTAGCAAGAGGAATTTTTAATGGACATTCAAGCTTATAAAACAACGACCAAGTTGGAAACTTTTTCTTACTTGCCAGAAATGACCACTGAACAAGTCAAAAAGCAAATTGCTTACATGATTCGTCAAGGTTGGAATCCAGGTGTTGAACACACTGAAATCGACAACATGATGGGTGCTTACTGGTACATGTGGAAACTGCCAATGTTTGGTGAGCAATCAATTGACGCAGTTATGGCAGAACTAGAGTCTTGCCGTCGTGAGAACCCTGATCACCTGATCCGTGTTGTTGGTTACGACAACTACGCTCAGTGTCAAGGTTTGGCGTTCGTGGTTTACCGCGGTCGTTAATTCCGACGGTTTCAGTGGGCTGGTGTTAACTCATCAGCATCACTGAATTTCTGCTATTACTTATAGAGTGATTATCCTTATGAATAGCGATATGAGCAGATCTAGCGGTAAAGCCATTGCCCAGATGCGTCGTGCGATGCTCTCGCAAACAGGTAAATCAGCCACTAATCTATCTTTGGCGTCGTTAAGACAAGCAGCATTGGCACACAAGCCAACTCAAATGAGTGTTGCATCAGAGTCTCAAGCGTCAAGCTACGAAACGACTAGCCAAAACGAAACCATGAGTGTTCGTGAAGCGAATCGTTTACGCCGTCAGGCGATGAGTGTTGCTGGTAAAAAAGCTGCGAGTGCCGTTACTCAAACAGTAACGCGTACTGCAAGTGAGCGTGTCTTTTCAGCCGCTGAAAATACTGGTAGTTCAAACGATGTTTCAAACGCAATGACGATGCACGTTATTTCGTCTGAAAATCAATATCAATCTTTACCTGTTGCTCCGACTGGTCGTTCTATTGCGATGGCTCGCCGTCAAGCAATGGCTACTAGCGGTAAAACGGGTCAACAAAAGGTTGCGCAGGCCGCAAAAATTGCTATGTCAAACCCGAACCAAGACTTTGCTGCTGTATTGGAGCAGGGACTCACTGGTCGTCAGTTGGCCATGCACCGTCGTGCGATGATGGCATCTCAAGGTGCTGACAAAACGCACAAGAGCGGTGGTGTTCGCCCAACTGGTAAAGTGCGCCCAAAGACGTTACCCACCAAGGTTGAATTCACGCAGACATTGAGTGGGAAAACGGTTTCTGGTTCTTCAGTTGATACCAATAAGTCGAGCGTGACGGGTGCTGAACGTGGCGAATGCCGTGGAGTGACGGGCACAGAATATCTGAGCAACGATCATTTTTCACGTGTTTGCGATACTAAGCCTCAAGCTAACCCATCCAAGGTTTCTAGCATGACCACCTTGTCTAACAAGACAGTTACTGGTGTAGACGCTTCAGTTTCCTCTAAGGTTACTGGTGCCGAATCTGGTGCTTGCCGTGCCATTACTGGCAGTGAGTACTGGGGTGCAGAACATTATAAAACTCAAAGCTGTAACACAACGCCAGCTGCCCGTCCCGCTAAAGTTAGCGAGTTGAATAGCTGTAGCGCAAAACAAGTGGTTACAGGTACCGATGTAGCACAGGGTTCACGTGTTACTGGTGGTGATTCAGGCATGAGCCGTTCTATTACGGGTTCTTGCTATGTGGATCAACGTCAGGCAGCAAAAGTACCACCAAGCAAAGTAGAGCAATCTCACACCGCTCGTGGTTCTAGTGTAACTGGCTCATTAGCAACACGTTCGTCTACGATGACTGGCGGTGAAGCGGGCGCTTGTCGTTCGGTCACAGGCAGTGAATATTTGACGAGCGAAGACTTCAGTGCTTGTGGTGTCAACAAATTTGTTGGTAACGCAGACAAGGTTGTTGCTGGTAGCAGTGCGAAAGGTATGACCGTCACTGGGCAATTGCTCGATGACACAGCAGGCCGCGTCACTGGTAATGAAATTCGCAAGAATGAGCGTGTAACGGGTAACCAATACCACGATCGTCAACTGGCGAGCTTCAGTGCCCGTAATGGGTCTTCTATCAAGCGATTGAATGCAAGCTTGATTAAAGGTGTGGATGCACAGCAGGAGTCTTCTGGCTTCCCAAAGGCTGAAGGTGATGGACAGAACAGCATGCTGTCTGTCACCGGTCATTCATATGCTGGAAATCAAGCTGTAACAGGAAATCGCAAGGGCCTGTGCCAAGTACTGACAGGCGATGCGCCAGAAGTAACCGATTTAATGACAGCTTACTGTCAGACAAATCCGTTGCCAGTGGTGAGTAGCAAGCCGGTATCTGGTGACCTGCCATTGAATAATCAACGTATGACAGGCAACGATCGCGGTATTTGCGATGGTGGCATTGTTACAGGTGGTTATCAGGCAGATACCCTAGTCGATTGTGCACGCCCGAGTGTGCAATCACAGCAAGCAGCGATGCCGTATGCATCTTTAGAGCGCAATAACCGATTAACGGGTAATGCATCTTGGGATGATGGTATCGTAACGGGAACACGAGGCTTCGATCGCCGCTCTGCTCCAGTTCGACAATTTATGAATGTTTCCATGGCGCAAACCATGAAACAGGTCAAAACGGTCGCGCAACCTGCGAAGGTGGAAGCAGAGCAGATGCAAGCAGCACTGGTGCAAATGGTTCAACCAGCAGTGGCTGAACAAGTTGTGAATCAAGTAGTGCCTGCGGTATTACCTCGACTTACTGGTGACGGTAGTCAACAAGGGTTTAAAGTGTCAGGGGATGCTTGGGCTAATTCTCGTCACGTTACGGGTACGGAAGGTTTTTCAAGCCGAGGTCGTAACCTAACGGAGCGTGGACAGCACAACAACTGGGTTGTAGGAGCTTCGGTGTACAAGGATGTACCAAAGCAAGAAGAGCGTCAATCTTCAGTGAAGATTACGGGCTCTTCGGGCAATGGTATTAGTAAAGGCGCGGCAATCACCTATTCAGGTGGTGCGAGAGGCTAATGGAGCAACATCATGCGTATTATGCAAGTTGAAAAAACATTAGTTTCCACCAATCGTATTGCAGAGTTTGGACACAAGCCGCTATTAGTGGTGCGTGAAAAAAGTGGCGCACGTAGTGTGGCTGTTGATTCGATTGGTTGTATGCCGGGTGATTGGGTTATTTGTTTAGGTTCGGGGGCAGCGCGTGAAGCGGCTGGCGCTAAGGACTATCCAAGTGATCTGACCATTGTGGGCATTATTGACCACTGGGAGGAGTAATGGAGATCATGCGAGTTGTCTCTGATTTGGTGTGTACACGACGTACACCTGGATTGAATGGCACTTCTTTGCGTGTTCTTAAAGACCTCAAAGGTAAGGTGTTTGTGGCTACCGATCCCGTTGGTGTTGCTGAAGGAGACTGGGTATTTACCACTTCTGGCAGTGCAGCAAGGCTTGTGATGAATGACAGAAAGACCTTCACAGACTTAT
>CAYQEZ010000011.1:17750-42135 GCA_964416645.1 uncultured Francisella sp.
GTGAAACTGGTGCGGTTAACGCAGCGGTTCGCGCTGGTGCTGATGCTTGTGAACGTGTTGGTGACGGTTTAGTTGCTGCTCACATTATCGCTCGTGTTCACAGCGAAGTTGAAAAAATTCTACCTACTGACGCTTAATTGTTAAGGAGACAAGTATGTCTACAATTAACGGTGTTGCGCTAGGCATGATCGAAACGCGTGGTCTTGTACCAGCAATCGAAGCTGCCGATGCAATGACTAAAGCTGCTGAAGTCCGTTTAATCGGTCGTCAGTTCGTGGGTGGTGGCTATGTTACTGTGTTAGTACGTGGTGAAACTGGTGCGGTTAACGCAGCAGTACGCGCTGGTGCTGATGCTTGTGAACGCGTTGGTGACGGCTTAGTTGCTGCTCACATTATCGCTCGTGTTCACAACGAAGTAGAGAAGATTCTTCCTACAGGTGCAACATCAGGCGCTGCGAGCGGTCTTGACGGTGACGTAACGACGACTCAAAGCTAATGCTTGTGCTTGAAGCGATGGTTTCGACCATCGCTTCTGGTTTTAAGAATTCAGCCACTCTTTTTTGGGATAAGTAATGACTTGTAAGATTAATGAGCCTTGGGCACAAAAATGGGATTTTCGTGAGAGTCCTTGTCAAATGACGCGAAAATTCCATTTTTCTGCCTATCGTGAAACCACTGGTTTCTTAGATTACCTCAATGAGCTAATCAAAACGTTAGAGGTGCATCCGCACAATATTAATTTCGGTACTACCTATGCCACCATCACCATTGAAGGTGAGGGTGATAGTTTAGATGATCGTTTTATTCAAATGGCACGTCAACTCAGTGAGCGTGTCGAAGCTACTGAGGTTTAACCGATGCACGTTGTTGCTTTGGTCAACCGTAAGGGCGGAGTGGGTAAAACCACGCTCGCGGTAAGCCTTGCCTCGGCATTATCGCGTCAGTCGAAAGTATTGGTGTTGGATGCGGATCCACAGGCTTCGGTTTTACAATGGGCCGATCAATGCAATGGTTTTGGCTTTGATGTTCAATCCTTCGATTTGGCGCAAGATAGCATCCCGTCAGAAGGTTTCGATTATGTCATTATCGACTTTCCGCCAGGTTTCAGTGATGAAGAGTTTGATCGTCATCTGGCGCAGTTGACACAGATTTTAGTGCCAGTGAATGCATCGCCGTTAGATTTGTGGGCAACGGTTTCTTTTGCTTCTTTGCTTGATGCATCGGCGAAAGAGCAAGGCATGTCGGTGCGTAGTTTTTTGGTGTTCAATCAAATTGAACGCGACAATCGTTTTGCTTCATCGGCTATCGGTGCAGCGCGCGGTTTAGGAATTCGGGTTGCCAAAACCATTGTTGGCAAACGTGCGGTGTATCGTAATGCTGCGTTAGAAGGCAAAGCGATTCATCAAATGGGTGGTCGTGCCAAGCAGGCCATTGAAGATGTAGATGAATTGATTAACGAGGTTTTTGGTCATGTCAACGCTTGAAGATAAATTGGCAGCTGGGATAGCACAAGTAAAAAATACCAGTCGTACTCGTAAAACACCTGCCAAAGCAGCGCCTGCGGGCAGTATTCCTGCCGCGTTGAGTGCAGATAATTTGCCAGCGTCATCTACGACTGCCAAAGCAGCACCTGCTAAAACGGTGGCACCGACTGCCGCGCCAACGCCAGCTCCTACGGTGGCAGTAAAGCTAGCGGTCACTGAAGCACCTAAACGTGTTTACCTTACCGATGAGCGCGTTTGGCCCGATTAATTGTATCCTACGTTAATCTAGCGCTTTGAGCTAACTTGACTTATCAGAAATTTTTTTAAGGAAAATTATGCGTCCTACCAACCCAAAAATGCGTTCTGCATCGGTAAAGCAACCCGCTTATCGCCCTGCTTCGGTGCAATCTTCTTCTAGTCCTATTAATGAAAGTGTATCTACTATGAGTTCTAATGATCCTTTAGCGCAGTATTACGTTAAAAACCAACCTTACTATATGCCTGTTGCTGATGAAGTTGAGTTATTTGAATCAGCTTATTCTGTACGTATGCCGATGATGCTTAAAGGGCCAACGGGCTGTGGTAAAACACGTTTCGTTGAGTATATGGCGTGGAAACTGGGTCGTCCGTTAATTACCGTTGCTTGTAACGAAGATATGACGGCTTCTGATTTGGTTGGTCGTTTCTTATTGGATGCAAACGGTACCCGTTGGCAAGATGGTCCTTTAGCGATTGCTGCACGTCATGGTGCCATTTGCTACTTGGACGAGGTTGTTGAAGCACGTCAGGATACCACGGTTATCATTCACCCATTAACCGATTCTCGTCGCGTATTGCCATTAGAGAAAAAAGGCGAGTTGATTGAATGTCATCCTGATTTCTTCATCGTCATTTCTTACAACCCTGGTTATCAAAGCCTGATGAAAGACTTGAAACAATCAACTAAGCAACGTTTCGGTGGTCTTGATTTTAACTATCCAGATATTGAAGTAGAATCGCAAATTGTTTCACACGAAGGCAAGGTTGATAATGAAACGGCGCGTAAACTCGTTCATATTGGTGAACGTGCGCGTAACCTCAAAGGTCATGGTTTGGATGAAGGTATTTCGACGCGTATGTTGATTTACGCAGCGTCATTGATTTCTGCAGGTGTTGATCCTGTCAATGCTTGTCGTGTAGCCTTGGTTCGTCCGATTACCGATGATGTTGACATGCGTGATGCGCTTGATTCTGCGGTATTGGCTTATTTCTAATACGGCTGTTCATGGTGTTAGTTGTTAGCAGCTAACTCCATGCACTTTATACCCTTGTCAGTGTTCGGTGCTATTTAGCACCTTTTTTATCCACAACAAGGGTTATTCCCGATTTTAGAAAAATGAATGAGTTCATTTTTCAGACGTTCTCGAAGGTTGCTATGGCGATTAATATTGAAGAGTATCAAGAAGTTCTCGATGAATTTCCTGAAGACGCAGTAGAGCTACTGAAGACATCTTGGGTTGAAGCAACAAAGACCTTTTCACCAAGTGGGTTAGAAACCTATTTAACGGGTGCTTTGGCTATCAAGAGTATGGCTCGAAGTTCAGAAATTGTACTGACCTTCTTGCAGAGTGCACCCAGCATTGCTAAGGATGTGGGTGAACATGCTGTTTCAGAAATGGTTGATGCTGTTCTGGGTTTTGCTTCAAAAACTTCTGCTAATGTGCTGGACTTAATGATCGCTACAGCTCCAGTCGCAGCGAAGCGCTTAGGCGATGCGCACTTGTTCGAAGGCTATTTGATGGTGTTAACACACCTGTTGAATCAAGCGCCTCGTGGTGTGCGGCCGATGTTGGAAAACCTTGATGAGCTGTTGTCTAACCTTACCTTGGGTGGCTTGCGTCGTTGGATTACGTGGGGTGCGCACGCTTACCGTTTAGATTACGAAGAACAACAAAAGTATTTTGCGCTTAAGTCTGACATTTCTAAGAAAATGTTACAGCAAGAGCGCAAAGGTGTACTCTTTACGCAGGTGCAGCGTCGTTTAAATATTTATTTGCGCGCTTTGTGGGGTCGTGATTTCTTTATGCGCCCAACTTCGGGTGACTATGAGAACCGTGAAGGAACCCGCCCCTATATCGAAGACTTCATGATTCACATTCCCGATGCGCATGATGACTATCGTGGCTTCGATGGCACTGATGAAGTGATTGCATCAGGGTTGGATATTTATCGTGCATCGGTTGCTCACGCGGCTGCGCATTTGGTTTATTCGAATGGTCACGTTAATCCAGAGAATCTTAGCTTATTGAGCATGACCATTTCTGGCATCATTGAGGATGCGAAAGTGGAACGCTTAGCGATTGAGGAATTCCCCAATCTTAAAGCGCTATGGTTAAAGTTTCATGCTGATTTGCGTGATGCACCAGAAGTTACCGAGAATGTATTGATGCGTTTATCGCGTGCATTATTGGATGATGATTATCAAGATGATCATCCATTTGTGCAGTTGGGGCGCCAGATGTTCTTTGATCATCCGGATATGAGCAGTGCTAATTTTGCGCGCGAAGTGGGTGTGCCTTTAACGAAAGAATTAGACCGCTTTGACATGACGGAATTTAGTCCGAAGATGTTAACGCGCCAGCCCGTTTATC
This sequence comes from uncultured Francisella sp., assembly GCA_964416645.1. Classification (GTDB taxonomy): domain Bacteria; phylum Pseudomonadota; class Gammaproteobacteria; order Thiomicrospirales; family Thiomicrospiraceae. Next base: position 21,865 of record CAYQEZ010000011.1, read on the forward strand.
GTGATGATAATCGCTTCATGTGGTGGAGTGATGCTTATGACGAAGAAGCGGCGTTGAATGCCAGCTGGGAAAGCCAGCAACAAGTGCGTAAAAAAGTGTCGTTAATGGAGTTCATTAACGAGGTTGAGGTTGAAACGGCAGGTGATGATGCTCAGGAAGTCTGGGTGTTGCCAACGGAACTTTATCCTTATGAGGATATGGGCGTTTCTTATAACGAGTCTGAAGGTAAAGAACAGCCTCTTGATCCGGTACATTACCACGAGTGGGATTACCAAATTCAACTCGAGCGTCCGATGTGGGCAACGGTACTAGAACGTCGCGCTAAGATGGGCGATTTGGAAATCATTCAGGCGTTACGCGATCAGCACAAACCGATCATTTCGCGTCTTAAGTTTTTGATTGAGTCGATGGTGCCGCAAGGGTTAGTGCGCGTTCGTCGTCAAGAAACGGGTGATGATTTAGACCTCAATGCTGCCGTTCAATCTATGGTTGATATGCGCATGGGCATGCCACCGAACGAGAAAGTGATGATGCGCTATATTCGCAAAGTGCGCGATCTTAGTGTGTTAGTATTACTCGATTTATCGGCTTCGACCAATGACCAAGTACGTAATCAAGATTATACCGTGTTGGATTTAGCACGTTCAGCAACGGTGATGCTGTCAGAAGCGCTCGATAAAATTGGTGACCCCTTTGCGGTTCATGGTTTCTGTTCGAATGGTCGTCATGATGTGCATTACTATCGTTTCAAAGATTTTGGTGAGAAATTTACCGATGAATCTCGTGCAAGATTGGCGAGCATGAAAGGGGACTACTCAACGCGTATGGGCGCGGCCTTGCGTCATGCGGGTGCGCACATGAAGCAACAATCTCAATCGAAAAAATTGGTGCTGTTAATTACTGATGGTGAGCCGGCTGATAATGATGTTCGCGATCCACAATATTTGCGTTTTGATGCCAAACGTGCGGTGGAAGAGTTGAACCGTGATGGTGTCATCACTTATTGCTTGAGCTTAGATCCTCATGCTGATCATTATGTATCGCGTATTTTTGGTGCGAAAAACTTTACCGTGATTGATAAAGTTGAACGCTTGCCCGAAAAATTACCGATGCTTTATATGTCATTGACCAGCTAGTCTAGGAATAACCGATGCGATTGAATACGCTCTCCAAAAAACTGCTGTTTAACACCATGCGTATTGATACCACTTTGGTGGATGGTTCGGAAGGTGCGGGTACGGGTTTTTTCTTTAATTGTTTTTTAAGTGAACGCCCTTATCCTTTTTTGGTAACCAACCGTCATGTGGTGGAAAATGCGGCTGTTGGCTTGCTTAGCTTTACAGCGGCTCACGACGGTTTGCCAGCGATTGGCGACAAAATTGAGCTAGAGATTGCTGATTTTGCTAATCAATGGTTTTATCATCCTGATCCAACGGTTGATTTAGCTATTTTGCCTGTGGCGTTGATTGAGCAAGCAGTGGCACGACAGGGTAAGCAGGTTTATTTTCACGCCATTGATATCAATTTGATTCCAACTCAGGAAGAGTTGGCTGATTTTGATGCATTGGAGCCAGTTGTGTTTTTTGGTTATCCCAATGGTGTGTGGGATCATGTGAACCTGATGCCGATTATTCGACGTGGTACGACGGCGACTTCGTTGCAGTTTGATTTCGAAGGTAGAGCAGAGTTTTTAATTGATGCTTCTGTTTATCCTGGTTCGAGTGGTAGTCCGGTATTTTTGTACAATCCAGATTTTGCGCACGATCCAGAGCAGAATAAGTTTAATTTTATTGGTGTCATTTCATCCGTTTTCTACCGAGAGGAAGAGGGGGTGAGTTGTCCACCAACGGGATGTGCCGAAATGATTGATTTGGGGCTAGTGGTGAAAGCACAAATGGTTAGAGATACTATTTGGCATTTTGCTCAAGCTCGATTAGGAAAATAATAGGTTTTAGGAGATAGCAAGTCATGGCTCAGACAGTTCGTGAAGGTGATTTAGTTACCCTTCAGTTTCATGCGCACGATTTATCGGGTCGTATGGTAACTGATTGTTTTGTTGAAACCTTTGTTGTTGGTCAGGGGCAGGTGATGCCTGCATTGGAAGCTGCTTGCATTGGCGTGGCTAAAGGTGAAAAGTCTAATTATCGTGCACGCCCACGCGACCTACGCTTTTCGCACCCCAGTTTGCGCGGTGTTATGTCAAATCAGCCAGTCACTCTACACGTCGAAGTATTGGATGTGCAAGCGAATGCCATGGGGCAGTCAACGACCTGTGCTTTCATTACTGAAGCGGAAGTAGCGGCTTTATTTGAACGTTGGAACGAGTCTTTGAAAACCAAAGATCCGCGTAAAGTCACCGAGAACTACAGCAAATCGGCTGTTTTATTGCCAACAGTTTCAGATACGGTTCGTACGGATCATGCTGCGATTGAAGATTATTTCACTCACTTTTTGGCTAAATCACCCGTTGGCAAGATTGATGATCGTAGTATCAAAATTGGCTGTAACAGCGTACAAGATATGGGTATTTATACCTTCCAATTTGATGATGGTCGTACTGTGCAAGCACGTTACAGTTTCATTTATGAGCTGGAAGATGGTAAGTGGGTTATCTCGCATCACCACTCCTCGATGATGCCTGAACAATTTGTCGGTCATTAATGGCTGAAACACAAAAACCGTTTCGAGAGAAACGGTTTTTTTATAGGGCGAATTTAGTATGAATCAAGTTACCCTACGTCAACTAAAAACCTTTGTCACGGTTTGTAAACAACTCAGTTTTATTGGTGCAGCGCAAGAGTTGTTTTTAACACCTCCTGCAGTTTCGATGCAAATTAAGCAAATTGAGGAAGAGATTGGTCTGACGTTATTTGAACGCAGCAGTAAATCGGTGCAGTTGACACAAGCGGGGGAGGTGTTACTGACGCATGCACAAGCCGTATTCCAACAATTGCGTGATGCGGAAGTGGCATTAGATGCGATTAAAGGTGTTGAGGGTGGGCGTTTGGTGATTGGTATGGTAACTACGGCTAAATATTTTTTACCGAGTATCTTAGCAGCCTTTAAGGAACAATATCACGCGGTCGATATTTTGTTTTATGAGGGTAATCGAGATCAGTTATTAGAAAAGCTCAGTGCTGGTGAACTGGATTTGGCTGTCATGGGGCGCCCTCCAGCTGATTCGGACATGATGTCGCAATCTTTTGCACCCAATCCGCACGGTATTATTGCCTCGATGCAACATCCTTTAGCACATAAAAAGAATATTCCAGTGGCTTTTTTTAATCAAATGCCTTTTTTAGTGAGAGAGCAGGGTTCGGGTACGCGAGCGGCGATGGAATCCTTCTTTAAATTGCATGATGTTGCGCCTGCTCATGCCATGGTGATGAATAGTAACGAAACCATTAAACAAGCGGTCATGGTTAATTTAGGGTTGTCTTTTGTTTCATTAGATACCGTGCGATTAGAGGTGTCTTTGGGGCGTTTAGCTATTTTAGATGTGGTCGATTTACCCGTGGTTAAGCATTGGCATTTAGTGCAAATGCGAAAGGTTCAATCACCCGCTGCTGAGGCATTCGCACGCTTTATGCTTACCAATCGGCATAAACCCGCGTATTTTGAACACTAGCAGCAGGTCTAAGCTTAAGTATTGCCTTGTAGGACAAGTTGATGAAAGGCGCATTGACTGTGTTGTAGCTTAGGAGGATTTTTTGAAAGAGTTATTTTTGGGTAGAAGGCTATACATAGCAACCCAACACCGTAAAGAACAGGTCATAGCACCACTATTCATTGAAGCCTTAGGGGTAAGTGTTGCGTTAGTGGACAATTTAAATACAGACGCTTTGGGCACATTTTCAGGTGAAATTGACCGTAAAGATGACCCAATGACCACTTTGCGAAAAAAGTGTCAGATGGCGTTTGAACAGAATACCAGCATTGATTTGGTGGTAGCGAGCGAAGGCTCTTTTGGTCCACATCCAGCTTTAGTTTTTGTAACAGGCAACACTGAATGCGTTATGCTCATTGATCAACGAAATCATTTAGAGATTAGCACATGTTTTTTATCCACAGAAACAAACCATAATGCGAGGCAAGTAAAAACTTGGTCAGAGCTATTGGAGTTTGCATTAAAGGCAAAATTTCCTTCTCATGGCTTAATATTGCGACCCAGTAAGGAAAATTTTGAGCCAATTTTTAAAGGAATCGTTTGTGAGAGTGAATTACGTAACTGCTTTGATAAATTGTTTGATGCGGAACAAGGTGTGTATGTTGAAACCGATATGCGCGCACTTTATAACCCTACTCGTATGAAGGTAATTGAACAAGCAACCCATCAATTGATTCGTAAAATTCAATCAACCTGCCCGCAGTGTTCTATGCCGGGCTATGATGTGGTGGATATAAAGCGAGGATTGACATGTGCATCTTGTGGATTGCCAACTGATTTAGTATTAAGTTACATTTATCGTTGTCAGCATTGTGGTTATGAAGAGGAGCATCGTTTTCCAAATGGAAAAACTCAAGCCGAACCACAGTATTGTAGCTTCTGCAATCCTTAGTAAACAAGCTAAATCCGTTGGTTTGGCAGCGGTGAAATCGAGCATCTTTGAACAAACGAGCCAGTTTAGCTGACTCGTTTATCGGTGTGGATATTTAATGAAAGTCTTTTTCATCCATGGCATAGGTGTCATTCATAAATACACGCAATGGATAGCTGCTGTCTTTAATCTTTTGAATTTCAGCAATCATCTGATCCACTTTATCGAGTGTGATAATCATCATGAAAATCACGTTACTGTCACCATCGCTACTACTCGTTTGTAGTCCACTATAACCTTGACCTGCACTCATGGGTATGATGCTGTAGCCAGACACGCCAACGCGATTGGCTAGGCGTATCATTTTTTCTTCAAGAGCATTGTTGATGATAATGTTGACTTGTTTACGATTGTATTGCATATTTTTGCTCTCCAATTATCCGACAAACCAATGTGCAATGTAGAAATAAAGTGGGATACCCACCAATACATTGAATGGGAAAGTTAAGCCTAGAGTAAGGGTTAGGTAGTATGATGGGTTGGCTTCTGGTATTGCCATACGCATAGCAGGCGGTACGGCAATGTATGAAGCTGAAGCGGCTAGTACCATGACTAAGAAGACACCGCCTACAGAAAAATCTAACCAGTAGTGAGCTACCATTAGACCGATTAATGCACCGACAAGTGGCATGGTAATACCAAATGAAATGAGTACGATACCTGCTTTCTTGAATTCATCAATTTTCTTAGCGGCTTCCATGCCCATTTCGAGCAAGAACAGAGATAAAACACCCATAAACATTTCTTTGTAAAATGGCGTGATAGACTTCAAGTTTTCTGGTGGCACAATGTAGGCAATAAACATAGCACCCAAGAGCAGAATGACGCTGCCATTAGTAAAGGCTTCATGTAATAGTTTTTTGATCGAAATGCTTTCATTATTGCTTGCAGTTTGAGTTTTAGACATTTGGTTACGTGCGTAAATGGCTAAAATTAAACCAATAATGATGGCTGGTGACTCCATAATGGCTAACATGATGACAGGATAGCTTTCGTAGGTTTGCCCAGTCGCATCTAAAAAAGCGATGGCTACTAAAAAAGTCCCCGCACTAACCGAACCGTAATGGGCAGCGATAGCCGCTGAGTCGAAAATACCAATTTTGCCAAGCTTGTATAGCCAATAGAAAGCAATAATAGGCGTGGTAAAACCAAGCACTAACGCGGCAAATACCGAATTAATGGCAGGTAAAAATTCTGCTTGAGATAAAGCAACGCCCCCTTTGTAGCCAATACCAATGAGCAAAAAGATGGATAGTCCTTTTGCCATGCCTTCGGGGAACTTTAAATCGGATTTAATCAGTTTGGCTATGAAACCAAGCGCAAAAAACAATACCGCTGGAATCAACAGGCTTGAGATGCTCATAGAATCAACCTTGCTTAGAAAGATTTAGTAAAAAACATAAAGTAACAGATAAAAAAGGTTAGATCAATTTAATTATTATCTGTAGTTTGTTAAGTTTTTCTTAATCTTTACTAAGTGTAAGGTCTTGCTTTAACAACAAAAGTGCAAAATATACAAATAGTTTGGTGCTTTAAAAGAGGGATCCTTTAGAAAACAGTGATGCGCTACAAGCACAATGGCTTATTAGCATTGGGCTTTGTGCGCTTGCAAGCGCGATTCATGCCTTATCGGTGGCGATCGGCATCCACCAACCACGCGGGCGGAATGAACTCATCCATCTCTTCTTCTTTAATCCAACCTTGGAAGTCGGTTGCCGTGAGCCATTGTTCTGGTGTCCAGCCCATCGATTTGGCTTTTTCGAGCGCATCCTTGTGAATGCGCTCATGACGAGCGGCTAATTCAGCAGGCATTTTGCTGGCCATGCAGGCGTATTTGTCCCATTCATCGTTCACTTTATCCCAAAGCTCTTCGATTTGATCCATACGCCAACCTTCGCAGTTTTCGTCGTCGGCAATAAACCCGAAGATGCGTGCGTTACGAATAATTTCACCAATGTGGGTAAAGCCACCCCATTCATCCTTATCGTACCCAGGATAAACTTGTGGGCGTTGTCGATTGACCATTGACATGTCATGCTTCCCTAAAACAATAAAACTGTTCATATTTTACTGGAAAAAAGTGCTTTGTGGGTTGTTTCCCTTGTTTTTTGTCGATTTAGTCGCTAAGGCGTTAAGTCTCAACCAACTTCACATCAAAAAGTTGAGCTTCTGCTAACGAGGTGTAACTTAAGCCTTTACCAATGACAATGTGATCGAGCACTCGAATGTCTAGGGGTTTAAGGGCTTTTGCTAAGCGGTAAGTAATATCTATGTCCGCTTGAGAAGGGGTAGCATCCCCACTGGGGTGGTTGTGCGCCACAATCAGTGCGCCCGCATTGTGATGAAAAGCGCGTTTGGCAATTTCACGCGGATAAATCGGCGCTTCGCGCAAACTACCTTGACTCAAACGCTCAAAAGCAATCAGGCGGTGCTTGCTGTCTAAAAATAATGCGGCAATCACTTCGTGAGGTTCATGCGCTAAATGATCGTTGAGCAGGGCAACGGCGCTTTTGGTATTGTTGACCACCGCTTGTGTCGTCAGCTTGGCTAAATGATGGCGACGTGCTAAGGCTAAAACGGCTTGAAGTTGAGCATATTTGGCACTGCCCAATCCACGCAAGCGGCAAAAATCAGTTTGTGACGCTGACAATAAGTTCGCCATGCCGCCACATTCGTTAAGCAGGTGCTGAGCCAATTCAATCGCATTCATGCCTTGAATACCAACGCGTAAAAAGATGGCCAGCAATTCTGCGTCTGTCAGTGCATCGGCACCTTGGTGCAGTAGTTTTTCGCGTGGACGTTGGTCGCTGGGGAGGTCGGTAATGGTGGACATAAGGGGCTTACTAGCAGGGTTGAAGTGAGTGTTATTCTAGCAAATATCCTAATAAAAAGGGCATCCGAAGATGCCCTGTGTTTTGTGTTCGCTCAAACAAGCTTGTGATGGAGTTACTCAGGAATACAAATTTTACCGCCCATCATAGCCCTAATGGTTTTAACCACTAAAGTGACCATTAATATGACCAATGCAACATAGAGTACTAAGCTGAGCCAGCTAAAGAAAGTACCACCAATGTGTTCATTCATGACAAAGCTGGCAATGCTAATGGCTGCGACGGGGAATGAATAAGCCCACCAAGGTAAGGCAAATTCGACCTTAATAAAGAACTTGTACTGACTCGCTAATAACAAGGTGGTAAACAAAGCAAAGTAGTACAAAATACGTGCTACATCATCGAGTGCGCCGTGATGCAGTTTCATCCACGAAATGAAACCAACGGCTGGTGGCGCAATCAGAATAAATAACGTCGGCAGTAGTTTACCTGGCATCATTGGGTGAAAGAAAAATCGGTTCAATAAGACAGCCAGTAGCGGTAGCCACATCATTAGGCCAATGCTGTAAAAAAACCAACTGACTTCCATAAAGCCTAATTCTGCTCCCGTAACAGGCACGAGAATATTACCGACAATTGGGATAAACCAGGCTGGATTGCTGTGTTGAATTTGGAAGCGATCGTGGTGAATCCAGTTCGACAAAATGACCAGCGTGAAAATCAGCTGAACCGTTGCGCCAATTGCCCAGAGATAAAAAGCAATATCTTTCGCGTAGGGCAAGTAAACAATGCTGAGCAAAATCATGCCAATGCTGCTAGCTGGGAAAAAGCTTAACCGAATGGGATGGGCAAATTCATGTTTCACCGCTTCGGGGTATTTTAACCATTTGGCCGTATAGGCCGAAAATACCATCAAATAAACCAAGCTCGTCAGTGCAGTTAAGATGAGAGCAGCTAAGTCACTTAATCCCCATAAGTGTTCGGCTTTCTGCGTTGCAATGGTTAGTCCTGCTAACCCCATTACTGTCGCAAATAAGGAAATAGGCATATGCTCTAAACTGCTATGTGCGTGTGTCGTTTGCATGATCGCGAAACTCCTAGTCTATTTGTCATCAAGGATTCATGGTTGTTTTCAGTTCATCTTCGTTACAAACGAATTTCAGTGACTCAATCGTCTGTTCTTTGATTGACATCAGGGTTAAACAACCTTTTTCACGAGGGAAGGCTGCCAAGTCAGCTTCTTCGCGACCCAGAACGATGTCGTAAGCTTTTTCGCGCAACTGAGGCAGCGCAACGAATTTGGTAATTAGGCTGGGCATACGGTGCATATCTGCTAGGTAAACGGTGTTGGTGTCTTTAAGGTAGGTGGTGGGTTTGCTGTCCAATAAATCTGTCACCATGCCCGCCGATTGTTTTTCTGCTGACATAATAATGCGCTTAACGCTGTTGTCAAAGTTGTAGGCCTTGTCGTGTTGGGTGGTAAGGGCTATATTGGGCAGTTTATCGCCCACCTTAACTAGCTCCGCAGCTTGCGTCATGCCGCTGCTGAATAAAGCAATAAGACTGATTAAAATGCGTTGTTTCATGTTGTAACCCTTTTTGAACGATTGTTGTTTATAAAGCAAGTTTATGATACACAAAATAATTTAATAACTCACATTAATTATCATAATGAGGGCTAATAGATAAAAATGATGTCTTATCATAGCGCTAGGCTTATAATATCAGCATGATAATTTCTTCTCTACCTCAACCCGCTGTGCTCAGCGAACAACGCATTTTACTGGGCATTAGTGGCGGTATCGCGGCCTATAAAACCGTTGATTTGGCGCGTAAACTCACGCAAGCGGGTGCTCAGGTGCGTTGTGTTCTGACTGAAGGGGCGACTCACTTCGTTTCTGCTACCGCGCTGCAAGCGGTGACAGGCTTTGCGGTGCGTCAGAGTTTGTGGGACGAAACCGCTGAGGCGGCGATGAGCCATATTGAGCTGGCGCGATGGGCGGATACCTTGCTCATTGCCCCCGCAACAGCCGATGTGATGGCGCGTTTGGCACAAGGGTTGGCCAATGACTTGCTCACTACCTTAGCCTTGGCGACTCAAGCCAAGTTGTGCTTAGCGCCTGCAATGAATGGGGTGATGTGGCGACATCCTGCCACACAAGCAAATTTGGCGCTCTTACAACAACGCGGTGCGCGTGTTTTAATGCCCGAAAGCGGTTCGCTGGCTTGCGGTGAGGTGGATACAGGTCGTATGCCAGAGCCTGTAAGCATTGTCGATTGGTTGACGCAATTAGCGGTTCTTCCTTTGTGGCAAGGTAAAAAAGTCCTTATTACAGCAGGTCCGACGGTTGAAGACATTGACCCCGTTCGTTTTATTGCCAATCGTTCGAGCGGTAAAATGGGCTATGCGTTAGCACAAGTGGCACGTGCAATGGGTGCAGAGGTGTGTTTGATCTCAGGTCCGACACAGTTAGTGCCACCAACGGGCGTTGAGCTGATTTCAGTGCGCAGTGCGCAACAAATGTTTGAAGCGGTGCAACGTCATTTCAGTGGCACAGATTTAATGCTTGCTGCCGCTGCGGTTGCGGATTATCGCGTTGAGCAGGTTGCAGAGCAAAAACTCAAAAAACAAGGCGAGCAAGCGCTGACATTAACCTTAGTACAAAACCCCGACATTGTTGCTTGGGCAGCATCGCAACCGAATCGGGGTAGGGTGATTGCCTTCGCTGCTGAAACAGAAAATTTGTTGGCACATGCTCAGGCAAAATTACAACGTAAAGGCGTTGATGGTGTGTTAGCCAACTCAGTCGCGGAAGGCGCTGGTTTCGATCAGCGACAAAACCAACTCACCTTGGTGACTCATCAGGGTGTGCATGAGTTTCCTTTGGCAGACAAATCCCTGCTGGCTCAACAAGTCTTAACTCATTTCGCTTCCACAGAGTGTTCAATTTAGGAATCTTTTTCATGAAAACCCCTATTCGTATTCGTAAACTTTCCCCGCGTATTGGTGTTGATATTCCCGCGCCTGAATATGGTACAGCAGGCTCAGCAGGGCTGGATTTACGCGCTTGTATCGACGAACCCATTGAATTGGCGGCTAATGCCGTTACCCTGGTGGGTACGGGTTTGGCGATTCATATTGCCGATGCCAGTTTGGCTGCGGTGATTTTACCTCGCTCAGGGCTGGGACATAAAAACGGTATTGTGCTCGGCAATCTTGTCGGCTTAATCGATTCTGACTATCAAGGTGAATTGAAAATTTCGGTTTGGAATCGTTCCACTGAATCCTTTACCATTCAACCAGGCGAGCGTTTGGCTCAATTGGTGTTTGTGCCCGTAGTACAAGCGGCTTGGGATTGGGTAGACAGTTTTGACGAAGCGAGTGAGCGGGGTACGGGTGGCTTTGGTAGCACAGGCCGCCATTAGAAAACCTGTTGCGCTATTATCTTGCGTTGTTGCCGCGACTATCGCGCTTCGTCAACTTCCGATGTAGCTACTTGCCCAAACTTGGTATCGTTGCGATAATACCTGACTAATTTGATCAACTATGTTAATAGTGAGTAACCGATGACTAAGCCTTTTATGCCCGATATTGCCAATATGCCCCTATCTACACCGATGGGTACGCTTGATTGGGTGGGCATGTCACAAATTGAACTGCCGATTCTGTTGGCGCAAGCGGGTGTTGAACCTGTACGCAGCTTGGCGCGTGTTCAGGCTTATGTCAATTTAATTGACCCACAAAGCAAAGGCATTCACATGTCGCGCTTGTATTTGATGTTGGACAGAGCCAGTAGCCAAGCGGTCACACCGACTTCAATGTCAGCAATGCTATCTGAGTTTGTGCAGTCGCATACAGGCTTGTCTAATGCGGCTTTTGTTGAATATAAGTTTGATTATTACGAGCGCCGTGGTTCGTTAATATCGGGTAATAGTGGTTGGAAAAATTATCCCTGTCTCATTCGTGGACACTTAAACGATGGAGATTTGCGTCTAGAGTTACAAGTTGAAGTACCTTACTCTTCGACTTGTCCTTGTTCGGCTGCTCTAGCGCGCCAACTGATTCAAGAACAATTCAGTCGTGATTTTGACGGACGTGAACAGCTTTCACAAGCCGAAATTTATGCTTGGTTAGGTAGCAGTCAGGGTATTTGTGCCACACCGCATAGTCAGCGTTCCTTTGCTAAAGTTCGTGTGACCTTGTCGAACGCGCAAGTAGACAGCTTTGAAGTGTCGCAATTAATCAATCGTATTGAAGATGCCTTGCAAACCGCGGTACAAGCAGCAGTTAAACGTGAAGATGAGCAAGAGTTTGCCCGTTTGAATGGCGCTAACCTAATGTTCTGTGAAGATGCGGCGCGTCGTTTGCAGGCTAAGCTCGATGCTCAATCAGATTATAGCGATTTTTGGTTGCGCGTCGATCATTTAGAAAGCTTGCATCCGCACGATGCGGTCAGTATTGTCTCAAAAGGCATAGCAGGTGGTTATCAGCCTTTGCCATCATTAGGCGGTTGATGGTTACATCCCGAATCTGAGCAACGGTGTTTATGCTCGGTACCTGGTACCAAATCAATTCCACCTTCATTGCCTGGATGACAACGGCTAATGCGTTTGAGTGTTAGCCAGCCCCCTTTCAATAAACCATGGGTTTGCAAGGCTTCGATGCCATAGTGCGAGCAACTGGGATAAAATCGACAGCGTGAACCTAATAGCGGACTAATCAATAACTGATAGGCGCGAATAATGAGCACAAAAGGCGCAATTAAGATGTGTTTTATCATGCGATCATCTCTATAATCTGCTATATTTCTCTACATCCTATCACTAATCATAAAGGGCTGTCATGTCAAGTCTAATCATCATCAATGCGACCTTGGTTAACGAAGGGTCAATCACGCAATCCGATGTGCTTGTGCGTAACGGACGCATCGAAAAAATTGCCTCTCATATCTCAGCTGAGGCTGAGCAAGTTATTGATGCCAAGGGCAAGATTTTAATGCCAGGCATGATTGACAGTCATTTGCATTTTCGTGAGCCAGGTATTACCCAAAAAGGTACCATTGCCAGTGAGTCCAGAGCAGCGGTGATGGGCGGTATTACCAGTTTTATGGAAATGCCCAATACTAAGCCAGTCGCGATTACGCGTTCAATTCTGGAGGACAAGTTTGAAATTGCTCGTCAAACTTCTTACGCCAATTACTCTTTCTACATGGGTGCCAGCAACGAAAATCTAGATGAAGTACGTGCTCTTGATCCCAGCAAAGTTTGTGGCGTGAAGGTGTTCATGGGTTCTTCGACGGGTAATATGCTGGTTGATAAAGCAGAAATTTTGGAATCTATTTTTAAGGCTGCCCCTTTACTCATTGCGACTCATTGTGAAGACACGCCAATGATTCTAGAAAACGAAGCTAAAGCCAGAGCGCAATTTGGTGAGGAGGTTCCTTACAATCAACATGGCATTATTCGATCGCGTGAAGCCTGTTATAAATCATCGGCGTTGGCGGTATCTTTAGCCAAGCGTCATGATGCGCCCTTGCATATTTTGCACATTACCACCAAAGAAGAATTGGATTTGTTTGAAGCGGGTCATCCGCGCATTACAGGCGAAGCTTGTGTGCATCATTTGTGGTTTACCGATGCAGATTATGATCGCTTGGGTGCGTTGATTAAGTGTAATCCAGCCATTAAAACGCAAGCCGATCGTGATGCGATTCGTGCTGCTGTGGTCGATAATCGTATTACCACCATTGGTACGGATCATGCACCGCATTTGTGGGAAGAAAAGCAACAAACCTATTTTAAATCTCCAGGTGGATTGCCTTTAGTACAGTTTGCCATGCCCGCCTTATTAGATATGGTGCATCAGGGTATTTTCACCCTAGAGCAAGTGGTGAACAAGGTTTCTCATGCGGTGGCAGACCGTTATCACATGATTGATCGAGGCTATATTCGTGAAGGTTATTGGGCGGATTTGATCTTGGTTGATATGAACCAAGTTACAGAAGATGTGCCAGAAAAAGTGGCTTATAAATGTGGTTGGTCGCCTTTTAATGGTACACGTTTTCAAGGTCGTATTTGTACCACCATTGTGAATGGTCAGCTGGTGTATCACAATGGCGAAACCGTGCATGGTAACCCTGCTGGACAACGCCTCGTTTTCCAGGCGCAACGTCGTTAAATAGCGCCTTCCTGTGTGCTATGGATACCCCTAGCGCACTTTCATTTTTAAGCATTCATCAATCAACTTTAAGGGAAATCCTACCATGATTACCGAACTCATTCGTCCTGGACACGTTATTCGTGCTGCTGAACTCTTATCGCAAATTTTAACCGACGAGAGAATGCCCGCTGACGCGCGCATGGATCAGTATTTCAAAGCACATAAAGAAATGGGCAAACGAGATAGAGGCGTGGTAGCGGAATTGACCTATGGCGTGCTGCGTCATTGTCGTATGATTGATGCTCGCTTGGATGAAATGAGTGAAGGTTGGCCTGGCTATCAGCGTCGTGTTGGCGCTTTGTTGATGATTCAGCAGGGCGTTTCGATGCGTGGCTTAGAAAAATACATGGACGAAACCATGGCAAAAGAAGTGGCCGAAGCCTTGCGTGCCACCCCAGCGACCAGTTTGCCGAATGCGGTGCGTTACAGTATTCCTGATTTGGTCTGGCAAGCTTGGGTTGAGCAGTGGGGCGAAGAAGCCACCATTAAGCTGGCGCAATCGTTACTCTCAGCCGCACCTGCCGATATTCGTGTTAATAGCTTAAAAACAACACGAGAACAAGTACAAGCGTCCTTAGCAACGGCTGGTTTTGAGTTGACGATGGTGGACGGTGTGCCGACGGCACTGCGCCAAGCGGGGCGTGCGCCGCTATTTCGTACCGATGCTTTTCAGCAAGGCTGGTTCGAGATGCAAGATGCGGGTAGCCAAGTCTTGGGCGCGTTATTGCCAGTTGCTTCGGGTCAAAAAGTGGTCGATTTCTGTGCTGGCGCAGGGGGAAAAACCTTGCAGTTGGCAGCGGCGATGCAGAATAAAGGCAGCTTAATTGCCTGTGATGTGTCGGAAGCGCGTCTGAATCGTATGCGACCGCGTTTGGCGCGAGCAGGGGTGGATAATGTGCGCATTATGCCTTTAGCTAGCGAAACGGATGCTCGCTTGAAAAAGTTACGTGGTTCACAAGATGCGGTATTGGTGGATGCCCCTTGTTCAGGCAGTGGTACTTGGCGTCGAAGTCCAGATATGAAATGGCGCGATATGGAGTTGACTGCTTTAAGCGCGACCCAACTGTCGGTATTAACTTCTGCAGCGAAACTGGTAAGAGAAGGGGGTTATGTCATTTATGCCACTTGCTCTTTAATGCACAGCGAAAATGAAGCAGTGGTTGAAGCATTTTTGGCACAACACAGCGACTATGTTCGTTTGCCATCGCAACAGCGTTTAGTCGAAGTCGGCTATGTGTTGCCAGACTCAGCCTTTACCGAAAAGGGCGCGTTACAACTGCGTCCCGACTTACATGGCATGGATGGTTTTTATGCGGTGTTGTTGCAACGTCAGCAAGCTAACTGAAGGGAGTTGAAGTCATGAGTTTATTGGCACGTTTTCCGTGGATGATAACGGTGGTGGGCTATTTGTTGGTGGTTGAGTATTTGCAACTGTCGATGTCGGGCAATGTCGGTTATGGCTTTATTGCTGTGGCATTAGTGGCTTTCATGATTGAAATGTTTAAGTCGGGTGACGTGGGTGTGGCGGGTTTCTTTTGGGATCAGTTTTGGGCGCTGGTCACAGTGATGTTGGCGACCAGCTTACTAACTTTCTTGTATTTTGTCGCTGGCAAAGACCCCTCCTTTTATCACTGGGTGGGTTTGGGCGTTATTCTTGCCGATGCTTTATTAAATCCCGCCAATGCCTACCGCACCGCGATGCGCAATTTCGATGTGCCTAACTAGATTTTAAAACAGCCCATTTAATACGCGTAACAAGCTTTCTTCTAGAATATCAATACATTCGTCTTGGTTGGCATTGATGTCTTTAACGGAAGACAGCGCACGAGTTGGGTGTGCTTTCCAGTTGATATTCGTTTCTTCCTGAGATTCGGGTTTTAGAATGCTGATACGAGGTGTGCGTTCGTTAATCATGACGTCGGTAATCATATTAAAGTAAGTATCACGAAAGAAAATGCTGGTCGCACTTTCGGTTGCTGCACTCACCACTTGTCCAGCAGGACCAACTGCTGCGTTGGCGATGGCGACGGCAGCACCAAACCCATTGCTCACAGCTTCTTTGGTGAGTGATTTACTGGTTTTACTGATCGATAATATGTTTACTTGCAACATAAAGTTCGCGCTTTCAGGTGTGCTAATCCGATAACCTTTAGCACGAAAGCGTTCGGTGAGTTCCTTGTGTAGCCCCTCTAAATCAACAGGTTTGTCAGCAGTAGAGGTGATACGCAAGTAAAGACTGCGTTCACCTGGCAAGGTAGGACGTAAAAATACCGATTGCGATAAGAGTGTCTCAACCTCTGCATTGTTGGGCTTTTTACTGCTGGCCTCAACAGGCGCTGGTGATGCAGATTTACTGCCACCAAAGCAACCCGTCAACGTGAGTAGTAACACCAACGCGCTAACAGATGTTAGTTGCTGAGTTGTCATGATTTAACGACTCCCAATGCCTTTTTCAATGTGATAGAGTGCCACTTCGCCGAGTAGGTTCGGCAACCATTCAGCGCCCCAAGCATTGCCCAGTACGCGCTGTTCAAGAATGTAAATGTTGCGTTCTTGGCAAAATTGCTCAAAATCAGCAAAGGTGCATAAATGAGTGTTCGGCGTATCGTACCATTGATAGGGTAGGCTGTCTGAAACGGGCATTTTACCATCCGACATCAGCTGCAAGCGATTGCGCCAATGACCAAAATTGGGGAAGGTGACAATCGCCCTTTGCCCAACGCGCAACATACTATCAATCAGGTAGTCGGGACGTTGCATCGACTGTAAGGTTTGTGTGGTGAGTACCACGTCAAATGCATTTTCGCCAAACATGTTGACCAAATTAATGTCGTTTAAGTCGGCTTGAATGACATCAACACCATTGGCAATACTGGCAATAATGGAAACCGGATCCATTTCCAAGCCAACGCCTTGTACTTGCTTGTGTTTCATTAAGTAGGCCAAGAGCTCTGCGGAGCCACAGCCTAGATCCAGCACACGCGCTCCTTGAGGAATCCAATCGAGCAGACGAGTAAATTCGGGTTTAAGAATCATAGCGCAGCCTCCACCGCAATGCGCTTCATATAAGTAGCGAACACTTGCTCATAGTAGGTATTGGGTAATAAGAAAGCATCGTGACCGTGTGTTGAATCCACCTCAGCATAGACTACACGTTTACCTGCTTGACGCAAAGCCTTCACCATTTCCATTGAACGCTCAGGCGAAAAGCGCCAGTCAGTGGTGAAGGCAATCACTAAAGCCTGTGCTTCAATAACGGAATAGGTGAAAACCAAGTCGCTATTATGTTCTAACGCAGGATCAAAATAATCGAGCGCTTTAGTCATGAGTAGGTAGGAGTTGGCATCAAAATTAGATTTAGTGGCAAACTTTTCACCTTGGTAGCGCAAATAACTTTCTACTTGAAATTCGACATCGTAGCTGTACTTAACGTGACCTGAGCGTAATTCACGTCCAAACTTCTGACCCATTAAATCGTCCGATAAGTAGGTCAGATGCCCTAACATACGTGCTAACATAAGCCCCTGTTTCGGAATGGTGTTGTGCTCTAAGAAACGTCCGCCATGAAACTCAGGATCGGTCATAATCGCTTGACGCGCCACTTCATTAAAGGCAATATTTTGTGCCGATAAACGAGGCGCAGAGGCAATAATGACTGCGTGTTTTAAGCGTGTTGGAAAGTCAATTGCCCATTGCTGCACTTGCATACCACCAAGACTACCGCCCACTACCGCAGCCCATTGTTCAATACCCAAATGATCGGCGAGCTTGGCTTGTGTCACCACCCAGTCGGCACAAGTCACCATGGGAAAGTCGGGTCCGTAAGGGCGTTGTGTTTCTGGATTCATACTGGCAGGTCCTGTAGAGCCACGACAAGAACCAATGTTATTGACGCCAACAACAAAAAATACGTTAGTATCAATCGCTTTGCCTGGTCCGATGTAGTGATCCCACCAACCAGGCGTTTTGTCGTCTTCATGGTGATAGCCAGCTGCATGATGGTCGCCACTCAGGGCATGACAAATGAGTACCGCATTGCTGGCTTGATTATTTAGCCTACCATAGGTCTCATAAACCAGTTGGTAGCTAGGTAATACCGCACCACAAGTGAGTGTTAAGGGATCATCAATCACCAGCGTTTTGGGTGTTACCACACCCACCGAATCGGCTGGGATCGCTTCTGATAAAGTGTCGGTCGTCATCGACAGAAATTCTCGTTAAAGATAGATTGAAGCATTATATCATGAAGGCCTTTATACCCATTGAGCAGCTAGTTGTTGTAACCATCCGACAATAAATATTTCACTCAGTTTAATGATAAACAACGCAACAATCGGTGACAAATCTAAGCCACCCATATTCGGCATAAAGCGTCGAATCGGCGTTAAAATCGGTCGGTTCAAGTCGTTAATAAAACTTAAATTGCGATCCGTTTGGACGGGACGAATGAAGCTTAGAATGGCTTCAGCAATAATGGTTAAAAACCATAAATTAAAGAAAGCACGCAGCACATCAGAAAAGGTCAGAATGGTCAGTCCAAAAGGCGCATAACTCTTATCCAGCATCATGGCCATGATGCCATAGTAGGTGGCTTGAATGACAAACGCCCAAACTAAAGCGGCATAATCCCATTTTGGGCTGTAAGGTAAAAATCGTGCAATGGGTCGACAGGCTGGGTTAGTGATCTTGGCCACAGCGTAAACAAACGGACTGTGACTGTTGGCCATGGTTAAGCGTAACGCCACACGTATAACAAAAAAGAAGACGATAATGTCGGTGATAAACTGTAGAGCGAAAAAGCCCGCTTGCGAGGTGGGGGTCATGCTTGCGCTCCTAATGCTTGAGCTAAGACTTGCGCACGGGCTTGGGCAGCTTGCATTGCCTCTAGCACCAGTTGCTCATAATGCTGTTGTTGAAAGTGCTTAATGGCGGCTTCGGTCGTTCCGTTGGGTGAGGTCACTTGCGCACGCAGTTCAGCAGGTGTTGCTGTGCTTTCGATGGCCATTTTAGCCGCACCTAAAGCGGTTTGTACCGTGAGCAGTTGAGCAGCCTTAGCGTCTAAGCCTAAGGCTTCACCCGCTTTCATCATTGCTTCCATCATTAAGAAATAGTAAGCAGGACCAGAGCCAGACAGTGCGGTCACGCTATCAATCAAGGTTTCATCATTCACCCACAAACTAATACCGACCGAACGCATTAAAGACTCTGCCTGATTTTTCTGCGTTGTAGTCACTTGAGCGTTGGCAAATAAACCCGTCGCACCCGATTGAACCAGTGCGGGCGTGTTAGGCATACTGCGTACAATCGCGACATTGCCACCCAACCAACGCGCTAGGTCATTGCAACGGATACCCGCCGCAACCGAAATAACCAAGGGTTTAGTGCGTTGCACGTCAGACGCTAAAGATTGTGCCACTTCCGCCATCACTTGAGGCTTAACCGCCAGTACCAGTAATTCGCTTTCTAATAGCTCAGGGGTTGCCTTTTCATAAACCGCAACGCCCATGTGAGCCAGCTGTTGACGCTGGGCTTCATTAGGGTCAACAACGCGAATGTGATTAGCAGCAAAGCCATTGGCAATGAGCCCACCAATTAAGCTGCGCGCCATGTTGCCGCCACCAATAAAGGTCAAGTTTTGTGCCAGCATGATTGTTAGCCTCCGTTATGTCTTTTTCGTGTTTTTAGCTTGCGATTATTGTACCACTGTGGAGCAATAAAAACGTTTCCGATATGTGGGGGAATCAGTCAGCTAAAGAAGTAAAGTGCTTTGTAAATGAGCGCCTTAAATTACCCATTGCAGAGCGTGACAATTTGATTAAGCGATTCTAAGACCTCACGCATCACTTCTGCGTCGAGCTTGCCCAGTGGATGTGGTTTGGCAAGACGAACACGCCAGTCGAAAGACTTGGGCTGATGACACAACACATAACTGTCTTTATCAGCTTTCTTGCCTTGGGCTTTACCAACCAGCACTGCAAACGGGTTGTCGGCGTTGTACGCAGCGGTTGTCATGGGAAGTCCAATTACCAAAGAGGTTTTGTTGTTAAAAGCAGCAGGAGATAACACAAGGAACGGATGAATGTCTTTCATCTCTTGTCCGACTTGTGGGTTGCAATCAATCCAAATGATGTCTTGTCGATCAGGAATCCAGTTTGCTTTCATGCTAGATGCGCTCAGCGCCGAGTGCGTGAGTTACAGTCATTACCTCGCCACCGTGATGCTCTGGATCGAAGCGTGCTAATTTATCACTTAACGTTTCTTTAATCGGCGTTATTACAATACTATCTGCCTCGACAGACAGTTTGACTTGTTGATTGGCGTGCAGGTGAAGCAGTTTAGCGATTGCCGCAGGCAGTCGAACGCCTAGGCTGTTGCCCCAATGTTTTACCTGAAGTACCGCTTGTGCCATGATGCTTGCTCCATCCACAAAGTAAAAAGTTATACATAAGTTTATACTTGGTGTGTGGGTGAGTCAAGGGAGGTTGTGGTGGTGGAGCATTGCGTTAGCGGTTTTTATGTTAAGCATCCAGCGGACTTAACACACCACGCCCACCAGTATTGAGCACATGGGTATAAATCATGGTGGTATTCACGTCGCTATGCCCTAATAATTCTTGAATGG
>CAYQEZ010000012.1:0-42056 GCA_964416645.1 uncultured Francisella sp.
TTCAAAACAGGGCAAAGCAACCATGCAATGGCGCGTAAAGCCATGCCATCTGCTCATGCCGTTAAAGGATTGCCTAGCCCTAAAGCGAAAAATAGCAGTGATGAATGGAGTGAGTTTTAACCAATGGGCACTTCTAATAACCCAATGGGTAGGAAGTTTCACCTTGCGGTGCACTAAAGTGTGAAGGAAGGGGTTGCTAAAAATAGCATGTAACACCTTGATAAAACCCTTTCCTTCAGCTAAAAATAAACTTGGGAAGTCTAAAAACAAGCGAAGCGAGGTTTTTAGGGGATTCCTTCATTGTTGCAAATTACCAAATTAAACATTGATACCTTAAAAATAGATCAGTCGTTTGTGGCAAATGTTTACAATCAGTCGAGATTCGACGGAATATGTTTTAACATTTTTGGTCGATAAAGTGGCTTGTTTTTTCAGTTTTATTATTTATTATCAAATGGATAGGCTGTTTTTCAGGGCTGACTATTTACCGAACGAAATACCGATTCCCGAAACCCTCAAGGTGATTTACTGTTCTCCGCATCAAGGCGTCACAATGGAGGGTTCTGGTTGTGCGCCAACGTCGCCAGTTCATAACCGTTTGGTCAAGAAGCCATTGATTAATGGCGTCGATTAACTGCCAGCTCTGCCAGCTCAATTAATGCCGTTTTGTAAGGGCTCTCTGGTAATACAGATAATGCATTAATGGCTCGATCTGACGCTGCTAGTGCTTGCTTTAGGGTGTCTGCTAGGGCCCCTGTACGATGAATAATTGCGGTAATCCGTGCTAGGTTTTCATCGCAGCCTTGTTCGATGGCCTGGCGAATTAATTGCTGTTCTTCTGGTTCGGCACGAGCCAGTGCCAGAATTAAAGGGAGTGTGGGTTTGCCTTCTGCCAAGTCTTTACCCAACGCTTTTCCTAATTCGCTTTCATCAGCACTGTAATCAAGCACATCGTCAATCAATTGATAGGCGTTGCCTAACTCTTTGCCATAGGTTGCCAACGTCTGTTCGATACCGTCAGATTGGTTAGCTAGTACAGCCCCCAGTTGCGCCGATGCTTCAAAGAGTTTGGCTGTTTTTCGGTAAACAACTTGAAAGTAGCGTTCGCTATCTGTGTCTGGGTCGTGACAGTTTAACAATTGAAGTACTTCACCCGCTGCGATGATATTGGTAGCTTCGGCCATAATGGACAAAATGCGAAGATTTTGTGGCTCGACCATCAGTTCAAATGAGCGTGAGTATAAAAAATCGCCCACCAGTACGCTGGCTGCATTGCCCCAATTGGCATTGGCCGTTGCTTGTCCCCGACGCGTATCCGCTTCATCAACGACATCATCATGTAATAGTGTCGAGGTGTGAATAAACTCAACGACAGCTGCCATGGTGTGATGGTGCGTACCTTGATAGCCGCAAGCCTTGGCTGCTAGCAGCAATATTAAGGGACGTACTCGCTTACCGCCACTTTGAATAATGTGGTGACCAATTTGGTTAATCAAAGCGACATCCGAACTCAAACGTGTCAGGATAAGTTGATCGGTTGCGTGTAAATCATCGGCAACGCAGGCGCGTATGCGATTAATGCTCATAACATAGGCTTTCGTTGGTGAATAAAACAGCTCATTATTGTAACCAAAGCGATAGCATGGGTCTATGCCAGTGTTTCATCTTTAGTGTTTTTCTTGCGATTTCGCTTCCATAACCAATAGCCTAGCATACTGGTAATGAGTAGCCCCAGTGCTAACCACGCCCCCATTTCGCTTTGATCGGCAAGCCACCCTAGTATGAAGCCTGGAGCAAGATAGGCAGGCGCCCAAATCATGGCAGATACCACATTCCAAGCAGTAAACTTCTTCTGAGTCATGCCTAAAATGCCGGCTAATACAGGAATGGTGGCACGTAACGGACCAAAAAAGCGTCCAATCAAGATTGAAATACCACCCCAGCGGGTAAAAAAATCCTCACCATGTACCACCCAGTCTGGATGTTTACTTAATGGCCACATATTTAAAATTCGGTAGCGATAATGTTTGCCAATCCAAAAGCTTAAACCATCACCAACCACCGCGCCGACAATGCACCAAAAAATAACCAACCAAGGATCGAGTACATTGGTAGCAATTAAGCCGCCCAGCATTAACATAAACGGCAAGCCAGGTACCAGAATACCTAAAATAACCATCGACTCAACAAAGGCAATCAGAAAAATGACCCACCACGCATGTTCTTGATGGGCAATAACCCATTGATTGATTAAGTCGATGTATTCAGTCATACTATTTTAGCTACGTTTAAATTGGCTGATCAGTTGATCGAATTTTTTAGCGTCGGGGCTGTCGTTAAGGTCTTTGCTCAGTAAACGACGGCTTTTTTTGGCGTCTTCGATAATTTTATCTATGGCTTGGATCATAAAAAAACCGTAACTATCTTCGTTCATGGTCGTGAAGTCCCGTTGCTTCGCAAACCACAGTTGTTTGAGTTTAGGTTCGGCAGCAAAACGTTGTTGTAGATGTTCTAAGAGTTTGTTGGTATTGGCTAGTCGCTTAGGAATGGGATAGATGTTGAAGTTAGCACCTTGGTAAGCATCGTATTCCATGACCATAAGCTCACTCACTCGTGCCAGATCAAGCATGCCACGCTCTTTAACGAGGCGTTGACCTTCGGTTAGGCGGTCGCGCTCAATAACAGGATGGCGATCGACCCATTTAAGAAAGGTAAGCAACCAGTTTTGGCGCTCGTAATAACGATTGTAGCCAACTGCCCAAGGATAGATCTGCAAGTTGGAAAAAACTTCTTCTTTTTCGGTGCGCAAGACATCTGGTGTTTGCCAACCTACAGTATCGTTGGTGTTCAGCGCACAACTAATTCCCGATGAAAAGGCTTTGGTTGCGGTAATTGATTGCACGTAAACATTGGTTTGTTTTTCGTTGATTAGACCGACAACCTTACCTTGTCCGTATGCGTCGTCATCAATGTTGATGGCTGGCATATCAATCCATACACGATCGCCTACTTGGGGTGTGTAAGCAAAAACATGATCACTAATCAGCCATAAGAATGCGACAAGCGTTGTGCCAACGAGTTTTTGTTTCATGAAATTGACCTGCTTTGAATTGTGAATGCGCCCTAACAGGTTACAATAATGCACAATGCGTTGTGGTTCAAGCAATAGCCACTGAAAATATCGATGACAGCCACTAGCTTTAACAGGAAGGGGGTCTGGGGGAAGGATTGTACAAAAAAGGAGTTAATCATTTAATTAACTCATTCCACCAGAAGTAAAACAAACTTGGATACACTATAAATTCCACTTTGGGATTTAAGCGTTATCCTATAAGGACAGTTATGGATAAGGGTTTAGCCAGTTGTAGTCGTGGTTTGGCGCCACTGTTAGCTGATGAGTTGAGATCGCTCGGATTGAAAGTGAAAGAAGCACCTCATGGTGTGTGGTTCTGGGGTGGCTTGGCCGCGGCATACAAGGCGGTGCTTTGGTCACGATTGGCCAGTCGCATCATGCTGGTACTTTGTGAAGGCGAGGTTTTGTCAGAGCCAGATATGAAAGATTTGGTGGGTGAAATTGACTGGTCGCAGTGGTTAAAACCGACGGGTCGTATCGCAATCGAATTTCATGGCAAACTGCCTTTTGTGCGTAACACGCAATTTGGTGAGCAGAAAGTTAAAGACTATATTGTTGATTGGTTTCGTGATCAGTACGGTGAGCGTCCTTCTGTTGATACCGAACAGCCCGATGTGCGTTTACAGGCATGGGCAGATCATGGACGATTTTCATTAACCGTTGACATGTCTGGCTATGGGTTGCATGCCCGCGGCTACCGCATTGAAGCAGGTGCGGCACCGATGCGAGAAACCTTGGCAGCTGGTTTGTTAATGAAGGCGGGTTGGCTCACTTTAGCCGCTGCTGGCTCAACTTTGCTAGATCCTATGTGTGGTAGTGGTACCTTATTGATTGAAGGCGCCTGGATGGCAGCCGATATTGCGCCAGGGCTTATGAAAGCCGATCGTATGGGGTTTCGTCGTCATCTCTGTTTTGATCAAGACTTGTGGACAGGCTTGGTTGATGAGGCTAAAACACGCAAACAAGCCGGTTTGAAAAGTCTGCCGTCTATCGTGGGTTTTGATTTGAACCAATGGGTGATGCAAAAAGCGATGGATAACGCCTATCGCGCTGGTGTCGGTGAGGCGATTCATTTTGAAGCCTTGCCATTGGGTAAGTGGCACAACCCAGGTTGGGCAAAAGGTCTGGTGATCACCAATCCGCCTTATGGCGAGCGTTTAGGTGATGAAGCCTCGCTTAAGGCGGTATATCAGCAATTGGGGCAAGTATTATTACAAGAGTGTGTCGACTGGCAAGCAGCCATTTACACCAGCAACGAGACGCTTGGGCATTGGTTGGGCTTGCGTGCCGATAAAATGCATGCCTTTGCCAATGGACCTTTAGAAGGAAAGTTACTGCGTTTAACCATTAATGAACAAGCAGTCAAAGTTACCCCGATTACCATTGGTTTGAATTTGGTCGCTGAGGTGGTGCAAGGGCGAGCCAATTTGGCCGAGAGCGATGGCGCGCAAATGTTTGCTAATCGTTTGCGTAAAAATTTGAAAAACCTGAGCAAGCAAGCGCAAAAAGAAGGGGTGTATGCCTATCGTGTCTACGATGCCGATATGCCTGAATATGCTTTTGCTATCGATATTTATCATGCTGAAAAAGATGACTGGGTACAGGTGCAAGAATATGCACCACCGCGTTCAGTTGATGAAAAGGCAGCACGTCGCCGCTTGTTCGAGGCTATGTCGGTATTGCCGGAAGTGTTGAATATTCCGGCAGAAAACTTCCATTTTAAGCGCCGCCAAGTGCAAAAAGGCGATCAACAGTATGAAGTTCAATCCGACGAGCACTTATACGATTGGGTGAAAGAAGGCGATTGTCACTTTTTGGTCGATTTAACGGGGTATCTCGATACGGGGTTGTTTTTAGATCATCGTCCGATTCGGTTATGGTTAGCACAACAGGCCAAAGACAAGCATTGTCTGAACTTGTTTTGTTACACCGGTAGCGCCAGTGTCCACATGGCAAAGGCGGGTGCTAAAAGTGTAACCAGTGTCGATTTGTCGAAAACTTATTTAGCTTGGGCGCAAGAAAATGCAACAGATAACGGCTTGCCTTATCAGGGGCAAAAGTTGCATTGGGAGCGTGACGATGTGCTCGATTGGTTAGATGCGATGGCCAGTTTGCCTGCGCACGCTCGTCCACAGTACGACTTGATTTTTTGTGACCCTCCCAGTTTTTCTAACTCCAAAAAAATGGAAGGCACTTTGGATGTGCAACGAGACCACGTTAAGATGATTGCGGATATGGGCATGTTATTAGCACCAGGTGGAACTTTGGTTTTTTCCACTAACCTCCGCGGCTTTAAGCTGAATCAGTCCGCTATGGATGAAATGGGCTGGCAAGTAACTGAGATGTCTAAAATGAGTATTGGTTTTGATTTTGCACGAAATCCGAAAATTCATCAGGTATGGGGCTTGCAAATAGCAGGGGATGCGCTATAATATGCAAATAGCAAATTGATTGGGCCGTCGCCAAGCGGTAAGGCAGCGGGTTTTGATCCCGCCATGCGTTGGTTCGAATCCAGCCGGCCCAGCCATCAAACTGACACTTCTCTGCTTTCACAGCAAAAAGTCCCAAAAGGAACTTTTCATCGTGGCTAAAAACGAATTCATTATCTTTTCTGGCAATGCTAACCTAGTACTTGCTGAAAGAATCGCTCAATCTCTCTCTATGCATCTTGGCGCAAGCACCGTTGGTCGCTTTAGTGATGGTGAAATTCAGGTCGAGATTAAAGAATCTGTACGTGGTATGGATATTTATGTCGTGCAACCTACTTGTACGCCCGATCCTGCTGGTAACCTTATGGAAATGCTGGTGATCATTGACGCATTGAAACGTGCTTCGGCTAAACGCATCACGGCGGTTGTGCCTTATTATGGCTTTGCGCGTCAAGATCGTCGCGTCAACTCGGCTCGCGTGCCGATTACGGCAAAGTTGACCGCGAATATGATTGCGGCTGCTGGTGCTGACCGTGTGCTGACGGTGGATTTGCACTCAGATCAAATTCAAGGTTTCTTTGATATTCCAGTAGATAATGTCTACGCTTCGCCCTTGTTTATTCAAGATATTCGCGCCTCTGGTCGTCTGGTGCGAGTGGTGTCACCTGATGTGGGTGGTGTGGTGCGCGCGCGTGCCATTGCTAAACAGTTAGATGCGGATTTGGCCATTATTGATAAACGTCGTCCGCAAGCCAATGTTGCTGAAGTGATGAATATTATTGGTGATGTAGATGGTCAACATTGTATTTTAATCGATGACATGGTCGATACAGCAGGAACGCTGTGCAAAGCAGCTGCGGCTCTAAAAGATCGTGGTGCGCTAAGTGTGCGCGCTTACGCTACCCATGCGGTGTTATCAGGTCCAGCCATCAAAAATCTAAATGAATCGGTCATTGATGAGTTGGTTGTTACGGATACTATTCCCTTGACGTTAGCAGCGCAGGAATGTCAGAAAGTGCGTCAGCTCTCTATTGCTCCGTTATTAGGTGAGACGATTCGTCGTGTTCACGAAGAAGAGTCCGTCAGTTCGATGATGGCTTCTTTTGTTTCGCCAAAAAATCCAGTATAATGATTGATTTCCTTGATCGCCTAACGATGGTAACGAGTTAGGCGCTCTTTCCTGTGCAGGGGATGGTCGCGTCCTTGCACGTTTTAACTGACACATTTTGGAGTCTATTATGACAACTCGTATTTGGGAAGCGCAAGCACGCGCAGATGAAGGGAAAGGTGCGAGCCGCCGCCTACGTCACGCGGGTTTGGTTCCTGCCATTATTTACGGTGCTGATAAAGCGCCTGCTAGCGTTACGCTAAATCATAATTTTTTAGTGCACGCTTTTGAAGATGATGCCGTGTTCAACAGCCCTATTACCGTTAAAGGTTTGGCTGATGAAGAAGTGGTGGTGATTAAAGCGGTTCAACGCCATCCTGCTAAGCCGCAAATTCTACACGTTGACTTACAACGTTTAGACAATGCACGTATGATTTACAAACGCATTCCGCTGAACTTCATGGGTGCTGACGTTGCACCAGGCGTGAAAGCGGGTGGCGTGATGACCTTCTTCCAAGTAGACGTTGAAGTGCGTTGTTTACCAGCTAACTTGCCATCAGTGATCGACGTTGATGTGTCTAAAATGGGCGAAAACACGCGTATTCGTTTGTCAGATTTAGCATTGCCAGCGGGCGTTGAAGCAACTGCCTTGTTGCATGGTAACTCGGATTATGACCAAGCAGTGGTTGGTTTAGGTAAATCCAAAAAACGCTAAAAGCTGATTGCACTTGGCTGATGCTTTGTTGCAAGCCGTGCTCAAACTTCGTCATGTAC
This sequence comes from uncultured Francisella sp., assembly GCA_964416645.1. Lineage (GTDB taxonomy): Bacteria > Pseudomonadota > Gammaproteobacteria > Thiomicrospirales > Thiomicrospiraceae. The sequence continues at coordinate 7,445 of CAYQEZ010000012.1, forward strand.
TGATGTACACTCCTTGTTCTGTGCAGCTTGCGCCTTGCCTAAGCCAAGTTCATTGACGCTTTTTAAAGCCTGTTACTCGTGACGGTTTTAAGTTTTTTCGTTAAATAGTGACAATTTCTAAAGTTGTTTGCTTAAAAAGGAAAGCCAGTATGGTGCCGCGACTCATTGTTGGCCTGGGAAATCCAGGTAAAGAATATGAGACCACGCGACACAATGCTGGCTTTTTCTTTGTTGATGCATTGGCAGAAGTGTGGAAAACCCATTTTGCTATGCAGACCAAATTCTTCGGTCAGGTCGCTAAGGCACAGATTCATGGAGAGGAGGTGTGGTTATTAAAACCCAACACCTTCATGAATCGTAGTGGTATGTCGGTAGCGGCACTGGCTCAGTTTTATAAAATTCCTGCGCAAGCGGTGTTGGCAGTTCACGATGAGTTGGACATTCAGCTTGGCGAAGCCCGTTTGAAAATGGGTGGCGGCGCGGGTGGGCATAATGGCCTTAAAGATATGATTAAGGCGTTAGGAACGCCAGATTTTATGCGTTTGCGTTTGGGTATTGGTCATCCGGGTCATGCGTCTCAGGTGGCCAATTATGTGTTGCATCCTTTTGCTAAGCAAGAGCGTGAAGCGTTAGATGATAGCATTGCGCGAAGCTTGCATGTCATGGATTGGGTCATGACCGATAAATTACCCCTAGCCATGAACAAATTACATACTAAGCAGTGAGTATCGAGAAGAGTGAGGTGCACAATATTGTTGCAGTTACCCTTCTCTTACTACACCTCACTCCTCACATAAGGAAAACGAAAAATGGGTTTTAAATGCGGTATTGTTGGTTTGCCGAATGTGGGTAAATCGACCCTGTTCAATGCGCTAACCAAAGCAGGTATTGCTGCTGAAAATTATCCTTTCTGTACTATTGAACCCAACGTCGGTATAGTGCCTGTACCCGATCCGCGTTTGCAGGTGTTAGAAACGATGGTTAAGCCAGAGCGCGTGCTGCCAGCGACGATGGAGTTTGTCGATATTGCGGGTATTGTGGCGGGTGCTTCTAAGGGTGAAGGACTGGGTAATAAGTTTTTAGCGCATATTCGTGAAGCTCAAGCGATTGCGCAAGTGGTGCGTTGTTTCGAGTCAGATGACATTATTCACGTCGCGGGTAAAGTCGATCCTTTGTCAGACTTAGAAGTGATTAATACCGAATTGGTATTAGCGGATATGGAAAGCCTAGAAAAGGCGCTTGTGCGTGTGGAAAAGCCTGCCAAAGCGGGTGACAAACAGGCTTTGGCGAAAAAGCCCGTTATTCAACGCGCCTTAGCTGGTACGCATGAAGGCAAGCTGGTACGAGAATTGGGCTTGAGCGATGATGAACAAGCGTTGTTGCAGGATTTACATTTGCTCACCATTAAACCGATGATGCTGATTGCCAATGTGGCAGAAGATGGTTTTGAAAATAATCCCTTACTCGACGCTGTGCGTGCACGTGCCATTGAGTTAGGGGCAAATGTTGTTCCCGTCTGTGCGGCGATTGAAGCAGAAATTTCACAGTTGGATGATGACGAAAAATCGATGTTTTTGTCAGAAATGGGGTTAGAAGAACCAGGATTAAATCGCATTATTCGTGCTGGTTATGAATTGTTAGGCTTTCAGACTTATTTTACCGCTGGGGTGAAAGAAGTGCGTGCTTGGACCATTCCAGTTGGGGCAACAGCACCACAAGCGGCAGGAGTGATTCATACCGACTTTGAGCGTGGCTTTATTCGCGCTGAAGTGATGTCTTATGATGATTTCGTTGCTTATAAAGGCGAATCAGGCTGTAAAGAAGCCGGTAAATTACGCCTGGAAGGTAAAGAATATTTGGTGAAAGACGGCGATATTATGCATTTCCGTTTCAATGTGTAAGCATCAAGACAGTGCTGATGTGAGAAAGGAAGCTTAGCTTCCTTTTTTATTGTCGTTAATCTGTTACTCAATGCCTAAGATTTTATGAGTCTGCAGGCTGAGCTTCCATTGCGGATGCGCTTTGCAGTAATCGATGCAGGCCTGCGTGTAGTTGCTGGCGAGTCCATCAATGGGTTGAAGGTAGAAATGACGAAAATGGAGATGAATAAAGTCTGCTGGATCGACAGGGTGCATGGGTTGTGGCCATACCAGTTTCAGTTCGTCGCCTGAAGTAATGAGTAGACGCGTATCTGCCTTGGGGCTGACACATAACCAGTCTGGTTGCGTTTGCAAGGAGATAGTGCCGTTCGTCTCCATGGCAATGACGATGTTTAGCGCGTGCAGAGCATCTGCCAGTGGCTGATCGAACTGCATAGCTGGCTCACCCCCTGTTAACACACAAAAAGGTGTTCTAGTGCTATCCTTGGGCCAAAGAGATAAAATGGTTTGTGCTAAAGCTTCGGCCGTGTATTTGCCGCCTAAGTTGCCATCAGTACCGACAAAGTCGGTATCACAAAATTGACAGCTGGCACCAGCTCGGCCAGATTCCAGTCCATTCCATAAATTACAGCCAGTGAAGCGACAAAAAATAGCAGGACGTCCAGTATGCACGCCTTCACCTTGAAGGGTGTAAAAAATTTCTTTGACAGTATAGGCCATGTTGATGCAATTAACTCAATCAAAAATTAATTGCATAGTTTACTGTTATTGCCGCTTAAGCCGCAAATAAAAAACCGATCCAAAGGATCGGTTTAACTACTGAACTGAATTTTGGTTTTGGATTATTTACGGTACGCAGGACCATTTAAGGTTAAGCCATTACTCATGTAAGATTCGTAAAGCTCTAGGGCTTTAAATTCTTTTCCATTCGCTGGGAATGGGAAGCCACGAACAGACTCAATACAGCCAACGTAACGTTGTTGTAGGGTTACAATGTTACCAGCACTAGCACGGTACACAGGGAAGTGGGTAACGTGACCAACCATTGGTGACAAAATTTCAGAACGGATTTTACGCCCCGCACTGCTGACGTGACAACCAGCACAGGATTGGTTCAATTGACCACGACGAGTGTGGAATACCATTTCACCTAACTTATACGCTTCTAATGCACCAGGAGAATCGATTTTAACATTGATTTTCTGGCCGCGAGATTGATCCGCGAGATAAACTAATAAGTCACTTAACTCTTTATCTTTTCCTGCGTAAGCGTAAGGTTTTTCACCATTTGCCGTACGACATTCATTAATGGCTTGGTCAAGGTTAATAACTTCACCACGTGCATCATCAAAGTAAGGATATATAGCTTTTACTTTTTTGAGGTCGCCATTTAGGCCAGAACAAGTACTGTAGGTTTTACCGTTGGCAAAAGGTTTGTTCCAGAGTTTCTTACCTGCATCAATGTTTTCGACATAAGGAGGGAACTCTTCAACGCTTTTGAATTGTTGGTAAGCATCATCACTGAAAATCAGTGCGCCATGACCGAAGTCATCCAGCGTAATGGGTTTACCATCAATTTTATTACTGCCGTGCATATCCATCATGTACTTGATCATCGCTTGACGATCCGCTTCTGGATTGACGGTTTTGGCATCATTTGCAGTTACAGTCATGCTGCCAGTTGCAAGTGATAAGAATAGGGTTGTTGTGAGCAGTTTATTATTCATTTTTTGATTTCCCCTATGGTGGGTCTAGCTTCTGATAGAAGGGGGTAGAACAGGCAAACTTGCGTTCACCTGTTCAAGCTTAATGGCTTAAGCTAGGTCTACGGTTTGAGTACCCGCATCACCTTTGTTAGAAGTACAAGAAACTTCTACTTTATCACCAGCCTTACCAGTTACACGGAATGCTAGGAATGGGTTTTGAGAAACCGCACCTGACCATTCAGCAACCATTGCTGGAGCGCCGTTTACTTTAGCTGTTACTTCGTTGATGAAATCTGCTGGGTAAACTTCGCCAGTTGCTTTGTTTTTACGAGTACCTGGTTCCATTGGGTGCTTGAAAAGTGCTTTGATCTCGAAAGCGTCACCCTTGTTTTCTGCTTTTAGGCGGAAAGAAATGTCAGCCATGATGTAAATCCTTAAATTTGTTTGTACGATGATTAAGTTAAGTCAGTGTGCTTTGCGCGAAATTAACCGCCACAACCACCAATAGTTACTTTAACTTCTGACTTAGCTTTGTACAGCTTGCCACCAGCTTTCACAACAGCAACAACGTCTTGAGTTTCACCCATTTTCAGACGAACTGAAGTAAAACCGACGCCAGCACCAGAGAATTTAGCAGTACATGCTAAAGGAACTGGATTTTTCACCGCGAAAACAGCAATTGATTCAACACCTTTCATTGCTGAAGCGTCAACTTCAACTGGTACAACAGCACCGTTTTCTGCAATTGATGGTGCTTTTAATTTAACGTCTGCAGAATCAGCAGCGTTAGCAGCACCGAAAACAGCTGTCATGCCATCATCAACAGTCTTAGTAGCGAATGCTTTTTCATTCCAAGCAGCTAAAACAGTATTAGGCGCTAAAATACCAGCGTTAACAGCAACTGCAGTTGCGCCAGTAGCTAGACCAGCTTTTAGGAAAGTTCTGCGTTTCATGCTTAGGTTTCTCCTTAGCGAGAGTGATTATAAAATTAAAGGGTGTACATGAAATCAACAATTTTGTTGATTTCATCATCAGTTAACACTTTATGCTTACCGAAAGGCAACATTTGAGATTCGGGCATCAATTCAACACCTGGCTTACCCCAAAGTTTATCAAACAATTTTTGACGGTCAGGATAACGGGCTTGCATGGCCATCAAGGGAGGACCAATTTCGCCTGGTTCCGCGCCACCAGTGATCATATGACAAGCGAGGCAATTACCTTTAGAGTTGGTGAAAGCAAGTTTTTTGCCTTCTTCAACTGTTGAAAGCTTCTTCTCTTCTGCTGCAGTTGCAACGCTTGCTGTTGCCATTATGGTTGTTACCAATAAAGCCTGAGCAAGTTTGCTTACCCACCGAGATTTCACCATGTTTTCCTCCTGTTCGGGTTTTTGCGGGCCAGATACCAAAAAATAGGTTTATTGTGAGCGTTAGCATCTGGTGCTTGCCAATAGATTACCAACAGTGAGAAAAAACGCAAGTTTTTTCATTCGATTGTTGATTGGGATGTTTAATGAGTACATAAAAAAAAATAATATTTGACGAATCTTCTACAAGTTTTCACGGGCTTTTTGCTGGGTTGCTAACCAAGTTTTTAGGAGCAAAATATCATTTTTTAATGCGAGCGAGTGATTGTTTGTTAGGGATTTTTCGGCTCGATCCAATTGTACTTGGCTCAGCTTTAGTGAGCCTATGCTAGCATAGGCTTTTGCCATTGCGTAGGCTTCTTGCGCATTGTCATTGCGTTGATTCCAAGCTTGAGCAATTCGTTTCCAAAACTCCCAGTTTTCATTAAATCTTGTGGCGTTTGGTGTCAGCAGGTCAATTACCTGTGATGCTTGCTGTTGTTCAAGTAGCTGATCGGCATAATGCAGTAGGAGCGCGCTGCTGTTTGGGTGCATTTCAATGAGTGATTTCCATGCGGAGGGATTTGGGTTTTTATCAGCTTGTAATTGAATAATCTCTGACCATAAATGCTTGGGTAGGGGGTGGCAAAGCGGTAATGCGTTGGGGTTTTTGTTGTTTTGAATGAGTTTAAGATAGTTTTGGTAGCAGGTGAACTCATTTGAGAGTTTGTCATTGCTTTCTGACTTACCAGTTAGTTGCTGAATGCGTAGTTTAGCGAGCGCTAGGGAATTGTCTTGTTGGCGTGCTTGGTAGCTGAGTGTGCGAGCGCGTGCGCGGCTATCACTTAGACGTTTGCTACTGACAGGGTGAGTAAGCAGTATTTCGGGAGTTTTGCTGTCGTTGCGATAGCGGTTGTAAAGGGTATCGAAGAAGTCGGCCATCGCATTGGGGTTGTAACCAGCGGCAGCAAGCACATCAATACCAGTTCGATCGGCTTCCCACTCATGATCGCGAGAAAAGGCAAGCTGTTGTTGAGCATTCAGTGCTATGCCGCCCATCATAATCCCCATACCTGCCTGAGGGTTTTGACTGCCAACAATTAAGGCGCCGACAATACTGCCCAATGTAGCGAGCATACCTTTTTTGCCTTGATCAAACATGCGTGAAATGTGTTCTTGTTGCACGTGTTGAATTTCGTGCGCCATGACCGCGGCGATTTCATCTTCATTTTTAGCCGCAAGAATTAAGCCCGTGTGTAAGGCAATAATGCCACCAGGACCTGCAAAGGCATTGATGTTGTTATCGTTAATCAGGTAAAACTGATAGTGGCGATTGGTGCGTATATGGCGTAGCAGGCGTTGACCAATGGTACGTACATAATCATTAAGCTCGGGATCGGTGACCAAGTCTGCTTGGCTGTAGATCATTTCTAGGAATGCGAGCGATAGGGTGTCTTCAGCTTGACTGCTGAAAGTGGCACGGTTAGGACTACCCAACTCGGGTAGATTAAGTTTTGGTTCTTCTGCGAGCAGGGTTAAGCTGCTCAGGACAAGCAAGCAGAAGCTGAGTGCTTGTCCAAGCAAGGTGTGCAAGTTATGCGCCCCAGTTTTCCATGATGCGTACCACACGTTTAACGCCGTTAACATCGCGGGTAACGGCTACGGCAATACGCTGTTCTTCAGTAGTCATTAATCCCATTAGGTAAACGCTGCCGTTTTCTACCACAATAGTAAGATGTTTCGATTTGAAGTCGCGCGTGGTTGCGAGTTTAGTGCGTACTTTGCTTGATAAGTAACTGTCTTCCGTAATTTGTGTTAGTGTCAACTCACTACCAACAGTTAATTCATTAATGACATTTTTAATGCCAGGAGCGGATTGGGCTGCTTGATGCGCTAAGGCACGAATGTTATCAAATGGAACTTGACCCACCAATAGCACGACTCCATTATACACGGTAAAACGGATGCGGTTTGGGCTGGCATTCAGTTGTTGTTGAGCAAGAAGCTCGTTAATGCGCTGTGCTGCAGCATCATCCTGAGCGATTTGTGTCTGTGAGCGACGGTCTTCACTGATGGCCATAGCACCAGCACCGACACCTGCACCAATAACAACGGGAGCAGCAACACAGCCAGAAAGTAAGGTGATAGCAGTAAGGCTAATGAGTAGGGGTTTTAATAGCATCAGTTAGGTCTCCTAGTAAGCTGACGAGGCATCAAAAGCCGAACAAATCCATTGCGGCGATTGATGGTTGGTGTCAAATAATACTACATCAAAGCGTAAGTTGCAGTGTTGATACTGTGGATGAGTGAGTAAAAAGTAACGGCTACATTGAATAATTCGTTGCTGTTTAAGTGGTGTAATACTTTCTGCGGCAGAGGCATAACGGGTTCGACCTCGACTGCGCACTTCGACAAAGACGAGTGTTTGGTCGGCTGTTAGGCAAATTATGTCAATTTCACCCTGTTTGCAGCGAAAGTTACGCTGAATGCAAGTGAGGTCTTGCTGCACTAGGTAGGCAGCGGCAAGGGACTCACTGGTTTGACCTTTGGTAAGCGTGCTGGTCATGGCTGCTTGCGATTGACTAATCGGCCATCCTGAATTTGCATCCAGATAAGTTGACGATGTAATTGATTGTTTTGGTTTGTCAGCTTGCCAGTTTGCGTGTTGGCTGAATGGGCTAAAGGATTGGCCAGTAATTGATAGCTATCCCAGCCGAGCGCTTCAAATAGGCTGGTTGGTGCTGGGGTATTAATCAGATAAGGTGGCGTCATTACTGAGACGCCATTGAGTTCAGGCTCATTGAATGGGTCAGTGTTTTTACTGGGTAGTAGTCGACTGGTGGCATAGACAGGCCAGTTAATACGGTAGTAACTTAAACTGGGCATGATCGAACGGAGTTGTTTGGCGTTGCCTAAAAAAATGAGTGCTTGTACATCTTGACGCGCTTGGGGTGGGCTGTCAGAGAAGTCGCCCTTGACTAAGTTGGTCAAGCGTTTAATTCGATCTTGACTGGATTGAATGCCACCTTCGCGGATAAGCCAATCTCGTAGGTCGGGATTCTGTTTTTCTACGGTTACACTGGTTAGATTAAAGGACAGCGCTTTGGCTTTTTGGTTGAGATGGTTGAGCAAGCGCTGATCCCTAGCATCATTGCTGGCAACCACCAGAAGTTGACCTTGTTGTGGTTGGAATTGCGTGAGCAGTTGATCGATTTCATCTTCAAGGGGAAGCCCAATTTGTAATGAGGAGGTTGGGGCGTCGAGTCGATTGAGAAAAATATGGCGCTCATTCGTTAAAGATTGAATACTTTGAATATCGCTTTTGGTTAAGGGGCCAATGATCCAGTCTGGTGTGTAGGCATTGGCTTTTTGTATCAGCGCTTCACCGCTCAGCGTGTCGTGAAGCAATACGAGTTGTAAATGCGGATTGTGCGGCTGCTGTTGATGCGCAGCACGAATACCTTTTTCAATATCTCGATTGACTTCAGCTAGGCTGGGGCGATCAGGAAGAAGAACAACCACTTTTCTTAAGTTTTTTTGCGCTTGTTTGATGCTTTCTTCATTCACAGCTGGGTTAGCTGATACCAGTGGTGTTGTGGTTTCATATGTTGCTATGGGTGTCTTGGTGTTGTCGGGGACAAGGATGTCAACCACTTTATTGTTTGGTACCAATTGATTATCTGTTGCGATGGTGGGCTTGGTAGGTGCTGGTACAAGAATTTTAATCGGTTCATTCTGTGTAGGTTGAACGACAGGGGCTGGTGCTTTGGTTTGGTTGCTGCTACCACAACCTGTTAATGCCAGTGAGAGCGGAAACAAAATAGCCAAAAGGTGTGTGTAAGAGAAGTGGTTATTCATAATATACTACGTCTAAAAAGTTAAGGTGAATGAAACGTGCAACAAACAACATGGGTTTTGCCCAGACAATTATATATGGTGGCAACGCCAATTGGTAATTTAGCCGATATGAGCGCGCGTGCACAGGCGATATTATTGCAGGTTGATGTGATTGCGGCTGAGGATACACGTCACACAGGGCAATTGCTGAGCGCTTTGGGCATACGTAAGCCCATGATGAGTTTGCATGACCATAATGAGCGTGAACGCTCGCAGGAGGTGGTCAAGCGCTTACAAGCAGGGGAGTCGGTAGCTTATGTCAGTGATGCGGGTACACCAGCTATTTCTGATCCTGGAGCTTTGTTGGTACAAGCGGTGTCCGAAGCAGGCTTAACTATTGTGTCTGTGCCAGGCGCTAGCGCGGTGTTGACCGCGATTGCGGGTTCGGGACTGGATGCGCGAAATGGGTTTAGTTTTTTGGGATTTTTACCCACTAACAATAAAGCGAAACAGCAATGGCAAGATGAGTTGGCACAAACAAAGCGCTTAAGTGTGTTTTTTGAAGCGCCGCATCGCATTATGGATACACTCGCTTGGTTAGCAGAGGCATTTCCTCAACGTCAGTTAGTATTGGCAAAGGAGTTAACTAAACTGCATGAGCGTTTTGTACGCGGCACTTCACAGCAAGTGTTGGCTGCATTACAGGAGAATCCCGATTGGCAACGTGGTGAATTTGTGTTGTTGTTGGATGTTGCAACCCTAGTTGAAAGCGATGAACCCGTCGTGTCTTTGCGTTTGACTGAGTTGCTCTATCCGTTATTAGCCGAGTTGCCCTTATCGCAAGCGGTGAAGTTAGTCTGTAGCATGACGGGTCTGAAAAAGAAGCAGGTTTACGATTTGGCTTTGGACTGGCAAGCACAGCAAGCCGAAAATAATCAGTGACTTTGCGGTGTTAGCCTGCTAGACTGCTTGCGAGTGGATTAAACAATCGCTGGCAGGTAACTGCTGGAGGAAAGTCCGGGCTCCATAGGGCAGGATGCTAGGTAACGCCTAGGCAGCGCGAGCTGACGGAAAGTGCAACAGAGAGCTGAACCGCCAAAGTAACGCAAGTTACTGGTAAGGGTGAAAAGGTGCGGTAAGAGCGCACCGCAGGACTGGCAACAGGACTGGCAGGGTAAACCCCATCCGGAGCAAGACCAAATAGGGGAACCATTCATGCTTGCATGAATAGAGATGGCCCATCTCGTTCTCGGGTAGGTTGCTACAGGTGTTGAGTGATCAACATCGCAGATGAATGATTGTTCACGACAGAACCCGGCTTATCGATCCACTCAATTTTCTCCATTTTGCGCTGAACCTTTCTCTTTTTTTAAGACTTTTGCTCTAATTCTCTTTTTCTTTGTTTCTTTCTTTGTCGGTGTCATATTTGTGATTGCTGTCTTCTTGTATGTCTTTTGTTTAGTTAACTACTATATATTGTGTATTTGAGTTGTTGTTCTAAGTTATTCATTTTACTTATGAATCACAAAAAAAAATTAAGGGATTTTTTTTTATCTATTTTCAGTTTAGCTAGGTTTCTTAACTTATTGAAATCTAAATTTAATGATTGTAATAAATTCAAATTTAAACCGTTTGCTTGCGTTGAGAAGCGGTTTTTGCGTTGGTAAAATATGGGTCAATGTGGTGAAAAGTGGGAATTAGTGGAAAAACAACCGTCCGTTACCTTTCGCGGGCTACAAGCGGCAACCTTAGATGATAAGGGGCGTATGGCAGTACCTAAGCGATTCCGAGAAACCTTGCAACAAGTTTGTCAGGGTGAGGTGGTGTTGACGGTCGATATCCATGATGCCTGCTTGTTATTGTACCCGATGGCGGATTGGCAGGCGATTGAAGCTAAGTTAATGGCGATGCCTAATATGGATCCAGCGACACGTCGAGTACAGCGATTGCTCTTAGGTCATGCGGTGGAAATGGAGATGGATAGTGCTGGTCGCATCCTAGTGCCTGATTTATTGCGTGACTATGCTCAAATGACCAAGGAAGTGATGTTGGTTGGTCAGGGTAATAAAATTGAGTTTTGGTCGGCTGAAAGCTGGCAAGCACAGCGTGAATCTTGGATTCAGGCAACGCGTGAGGAATTATCGACTGAGTTGTCGCCAACTAATCCGCTGATGGGGTTAAGTTTATAAATGATTTCCCATGAGCATGCTCCCGTACTGTTTCAAGAATGCTTAGATGCCTTGGCGATTAAGCCGAATGGTATTTATGTTGATGGCACTTTTGGTCGAGGTGGGCATAGCGCAGGCATTCTTGCTCAATTGGGTGCGCTGGGGCGTTTAGTCGCTTTCGATCAAGATGCGCAAGCGATTGCTTTTGGTCAAGCCAAGTTTGCTGATGATAAGCGGGTTGCCTTTGTTCATGCGAACTTCGCTGAGTTGGCCAGCTGTTTGCATGAGGTGGTTGATGGCATTTTGTTGGATTTGGGGGTTTCGTCACCTCAACTCGATAATGCCGATCGGGGCTTTAGTTTCATGCAAAAAGGTCCTCTGGATATGCGCATGAATACCAATGCGGGTCTGACCTTGGCGGAGCGTTTGGCACAAACCAGTCTCGATGAATTGACTTGGGTGCTGAAAACCTATGGTGAAGAAAGGTTCGCACGCCGCATCGCTACTGCCGTATTGGCGGCGCAACAGGCGAGTGCTTTGACGGATACGCTGAGCTTGGCAGAAGTGATTGCGCAAGCACAGCCAGTGAAAGATAAATATAAACATCCAGCAACGCGTAGTTTTCAGGCGTTGCGGATTTGGGTTAACGATGAGTTGGGCGTGTTGCAGCGGGTATTGTCCGATGCGATTGATCAACTCAAACCTGGTGGTCGTTTAGCGGTGATTAGCTTTCACTCGTTGGAAGATCGCTTGGTGAAACAGTTTTTTCGCGATCAGTCGCGTGGTCGTTATGACGACGCATTGCGACAGGTGGTGACAGAGCCAAGGGTGAAATCTTTAGGCAAGGTTTTTCCGAGCTTGGCAGAAACAGAGCAAAATCCACGCGCACGTAGTGCCATATTGCGTGTCGTGGAACGGTTAATTTAAGGTCATTGAACAGACAGTAACAGGGTTGGTTGTGATGAAGTTTGAACTCGAGGAAGCAGCTGTCAATATGAGTGGTATGCCGGTAATTAAGGTAATTGGTCTGGGTGGCGGTGGTTGTAACGCGCTGGACTATATGGTGCGTAGCCAAATCGTTGGCGTGGATTTTGTCGCGGCTAATACCGATGCTCAGGCGCTGAATAAATCAAAAGCGAGTACGCGTATTCAATTAGGTAAGTCGGGCTTAGGCGCTGGTTCTAATGTCGAAAAAGGCAAGCAAGCAGCGTCTGAAGATATTGATCGTATACGTAGTGCGTTAGATGGTACGCATATGCTGTTTGTTACCGCGGGTATGGGCGGTGGTACAGGTACTGGTTCTGCGCCAGTCGTGGCTAAGGCAGCGCGTGATATGGGTATTTTAACCGTAGGCGTGGTAACCAGTCCTTACAGCTTCGAAAAACGTGACAAAATTGCTGCTGAAGGGATTGCTGATTTAGAGCAACACGTTGATTCATTAATTGTGATTCCGAACGAGAAGTTACACAAAGTAGCCGGCAAAAAATTAGGTATGTTAGATGCCTTTAATATGGCCAATAAAGTGTTGCACAATGCGGTGCGTGGTGTCACCGAAGTGGTAACTCGCGAAGGCTTAATCAACGTTGACTTTGAAGACGTGCGTACGATGATGGGCTTCCGTGGCTTGGCGATGATGGGTGTGGGTTCAGCAACAGGTGATGAGCGTGCGAAGAATGCGACCATGGCGGCTATTTCTAGTCCTTTGTTAGAAGATATTAGCATTAATGGCGCGCGTGGAATTCTGGTCAACGTCGTCGCTTCTGATGACTTGGGTTCGGATGAGTTTGAAGAAGTAGGTCGCTTAATTGAAAGTTTTGCTCATCCTGAAGCGATGATCAAAATTGGTTTGGCGTTTGATGAAAACCTAGGTGATGAAGTGCAAGTCACCATCATTGCAACAGGGTTGACTTCGTCAGTTGCCAAAGCACAACCGGTAGCTGAACCAGCTAAACCTGTCGCTGTTGAACCAGCGCCTGTGGTAGAGGCAGCTCGTCCTTCTCGTTGGGCGACGCCTAACTTAACACCTTCAGCAACAGCACCTATGCCGAATATTCCTGGTTTGGTCGGTGGCAATATTGCTGGATTGCGTCAAGGCGTTCCCGGTGTGATTGGTGCGCCTCACAATGAAAGTCATGCCTACTTAAACATTCCTTCGTGGATTCGCAAACAAGCCAATTAATGGCTGAGTTTGCTGAATTCACGCTGTAAATGATGAAGAACGCCCCATTGCCCGGATTGTCAATTCTGTGGTCATGGGGCGCTTTTGTCTGGATTTTACTGATTACTTCGCTCATCGCGAGTGCGATTGCGGTGGTGTGGGTAAAGCATCAGGTTCGTCTTACCTCGACACAGCTTCATAAAAGCGTGAAGCAAGATTATGCCCTGCGCGTAGAAGAAGGGCGTTTGCAATTAGAGTATAACCACTTGTTGTCTCGTACGCGTATCGAGCAAATTGCACGCAATAAGCTCGGTATGTCGCCCATTACAGCGGCGCAAGAGCGAGTGTTGTTGTTGCCTGAAGGGTCAGTTCAGCCATGATGCGTGGTAGCCAACGTGATCGGGTGATTTTCGTTTTAATTGTGCTGGCGTTTTCGGCTTTGCTGTTTGGCGCTTGGCGTGTGATGATTGAGCAGTCGGCTTTTTTGCAGCAAGAAGGGGATAAGCGTCAAATTCGTCACGTCACCTTGCCAGCAGCACGGGGACCGATTTTAGATCGACGTGGTGATGTGTTGGCGATGAGTACACCGATGATTTCGGTCGCTATCGATCCTAAAACCTTACAGGGAAAGATGGATTATCAAACCTCTTTGGCGTCGGCGTTGCGCATACCGCTGGAAGTAGTGCAAGAAAAAATCGAAGCCAATGTCAATAAGCGCTTTTATTATTTAAAGCGCGGTTTGGCACCAGAAGAGGCGAAACTGATTGAGCGTTTACCTTTAGAGGGGGTTCATTTGGTTCCTGAGTTCAAACGTTTTTACCCGTCAGGCGAGGTGATGTCGCACGTTATTGGCTTTACCAATATTGATGACAATGGTATTGAAGGTATTGAGCTCAGTTACAACGACTGGTTAAAGGGTAGTCCTGGTGTGCGTAAAGTCATTCGGGATAACTTGGGGCGTGTTATTGAAATAGTGGATGAAATTCGTCCAGCGCATGAGGGTAAGGCACTTACTTTATCGATTGATCGCGATTTGCAGTTTTTTGCTTATCGTGCACTGAAGCGAGCGATGATTGAGCATCAAGCCAAAGCGGCTGAGTTGGTGTTGTTGGATGTGAAAACGGGTGAGATTTTGGCCATGGTCTCTCAACCTGGCTTTAATCCCAATGATCGCTCGCAAGTGACAGCGAGTCAAACCCGTAACCGAGTGGTCACTGACGTGTTTGAGCCTGGTTCAACCATTAAACCCGTCATCGTTGCTGGTGCTTTAGAGTTAGGTACCATTAAACCCGATACGGTGATTGATACGGGTAATGGTAAGTATAAGTCGAACGATAAATTGGTAAAGGATCACCAAGGTTATGGTCAGCTTGATTTAGCGGGCATTATGCGTAAGTCGAGTAATGTTGGCATGGTGAAAATTGTGGAAGGCATGTCTCGTGAAGAAGTGTGGCGCTTTTTGCATTTTTCAGGTATTGGTCAGGAAACTGGTATTGTCTTTCCTGGTGAGCAGACAGGGCGATTGCGTGATCCTTTAGAGTGGTATCCAGTAACGAAAACGACGGCGGCTTATGGTTATGGTTACAACGTCACCTTATTGCAGTTGGCGCGTGCTTATGCCGTACTCGCTAATGATGGGGTGTTATTGCCATCTAGTTTAATGAAATTGCAAGGACCACCTCCTTTAGGTAAGCGGGTATTTAAGTCAGAAAATGCCCGTTTGGTGGTGCGTATGATGGAAGAAGTGGTTGGTATGCAGGGTACGGGTCGTAAAGCGGCTATTCCTGGTTATCGCGTGTCGGGTAAAACAGGGACAACGCGTAAAGCGAATAAGGGTTACGATTCGGATAAGTATCGTGCTTTGTTTGTTGGCATTGCCCCCGCCACAGCGCCACGTTTTGTGTTGGCGGTGACGGTAGAAGAGCCCAGTCGTGGACAATATTATGGTGGTGATGTGGCGGCGCCCATTTTTAAAGAAGTAATGGAAGAAACGTTGCGTTTAATGGCCGTACCTCCCGATGATGTGGTGAGATAAGGAAATCTCTAAAAACCTCGCTTCGCTTGTTTTTAGACTTTCCAATTTTATTTTTTTAGCTGAAAGAAGGGGTTTTATCAATGTGTTACATGCTGTTTTTAGCAACCCCTTCCTTCAGGCTTCCTACCCATTGGGTTATTAGAGGTGCTCATAAGCGATGAAAAACTGGCTGTCTTTGTGTGCTTGGTTGGGTGTCGATGGCGGTGATGTGGATGCACCGCTGGGGCATGTGTGCTTAGATTCTCGTCAGTTGAAGGCAGGTGATGTGTTTCTGGCTTTGCCTGGCAGTCATCGGCATGGTGTGGTTTATGCAACACAGGCTCGCACGCAAGGGGCTTGGGTGATTGCAGATCAGGTAGCGCCGTCGGTGCATGTGTGTGTCCCCGATTTGGCGGCTCGCTTGGGTGATTTGCTGAATTGGTTCTATGACAACCCCAGTCAATCCTTACGCTTGGTTGGCATTACGGGTACCAATGGTAAAACCTCGGTGAGTCATTATGTGGCTCAGTGGTTGCATGAATTAGGTGAGTCGGTTGCGGTGTTGGGTACGGTGGGTAATGGTCGTTGGGGTGAGCTTATGCCTTCAACCCATACCACCATGGATGCGCCTCGATTGTATCGTCAACTGGCGCAGTGGCGTGATGATGGTATTCGTGTGGTGGTGATGGAGGTTTCTTCCCATGCCATTCATCAGAATCGTATTGCGGGCTTAACTTTCGCAGTGGTTGCTTTGACGCAAGTAACACGAGATCACTTAGATTATCATGGCACAGTAGAAGCTTATCGTGCCGAAAAAGCGCGTTTATTTATCGATTGGTCAGCACAGCTAGCAGTATTGAATTTGGATGATGGGTTGGGGGCTGAGTTAGCATTAAACTTGCCATCAGCATTGACCTATGCGGTGAAAAACGAGGCGACCCTGATGGCGAAGTCGGTTGCTTGTGTTGCTGAAGGTCTGCGAGTTGAGCTGATTTTGGATAAAGTGTCATGGCAGGGTGTGTTGCCGCTTTATGGGTTATTCAATGCAGAAAATGTGTTATGTGCTTTGGGTTGTCTGCAGGGGTTAGGCATTCCCTTAGCCTCTGTCGTTAAGCTCTTACCAACAACGCAACCTGTAGCAGGGCGTATGCAATGGGTGCGTCAGCAACCTCGTGTCTTGGTGGATTACGCTCACACGCCAGATGCGTTAGAAAAAGCGTTACTGGCACTACGCGTACATGTGCAACAGGGTCGTGTGTGGTTGGTTTTTGGTGCAGGCGGTGACCGTGATCAGGGTAAACGCCCCTTAATGGGGTCGGTTGCTAACCGTTATGCTGATGTGGTGATTGTCACTGACGACAACCCACGCTCAGAAATTCCAGCCGACATTGCCGCAGCCATACTACAGGCGTGTGATAAAGATAAGGCGACCTATATTGCCGATCGCGCAGCGGCGATTTGTCGCGCTATTTTTAATGCCAAAGACAATGATGTGGTGTTGATTGCTGGCAAAGGTCATGAAGATTATCAAGAGATAGCGGGTGTACGTCATCCTTTTTCAGATAGGGAAGTGATTCAACAATGCAGTGCATGAATTGGAAACTGGCTGATATTGCCACTGTGTTAGCTGTGGAGATTGTCGGTGATGCTCATGGTTGTGTGCAACGGGTCATTACGGATAGTCGACTCGCTAGTGCGGGTGATTTATTTGTTGCCTTAGTGGGTGAGCGCGCCAATGGTCATGATTTTATTGAGTCGGTGATCGCACAAGGTGCCGTTGCCTTGTTGTTGACGCAAATCCCTAAACAACCTGTATCTGTGCCCTATCTGTTAGTCGAAGATGCGGTAAGCGCCATGCAACAACTGGCTGCTGCATGGCGGTTGAAGCATCAGCTCAATCCAGTGGTGTTGATTACGGGTAGTAACGGTAAAACCAGTGTGAAAGAGATGATTCGTGCTGGTTTATCGGCACGAGATGGAACAGGTGTATTGGCTACGCAAGGTAATTTGAATAATCACCTTGGCGTGCCTATGACGCTTTTGTCATTGTGTGATGAGCATACTTCGGCGGTGATTGAAGTGGGAGCGAATCATGTCAATGAAATCGCTAAGCTAGCTCCCTTAGTTGC
Organism: uncultured Francisella sp.; assembly: GCA_964416645.1. GTDB lineage: Bacteria > Pseudomonadota > Gammaproteobacteria > Thiomicrospirales > Thiomicrospiraceae. Next base: position 24,682 of record CAYQEZ010000012.1, read on the forward strand.
TCCCAACGTGGCGCTGATTACCAGCATCGCACGCGCTCACATTGGTGAGTTTGGTTCATTAGATAAGATTAAGCAAGCAAAAGGCGAAATTTGGCAGGTATTGCCCGAATCGGGTGGTGTTGCGGTTGTTCCCGTTGTTGAAGCTGATAGTGAGTTTGATGGTTGGTCTTTTTGGCAAGATGCCTTAGCGCCGCATCGAGTGATTGCCTTTGGTGACATGAAAGATTTGAACATTAATCGCGGTTGGCAGGCTTGGGTGGGTGTGATTCAGCGTGAACCAACCGCCAAGGGGCAGTGTGTTCATTTAGCAACCAGTGATTGGGGTGAGGCGACGCTTCAGTTACCGATTGCGGGTGCGCATCAAGCCAATAATCTGGCGGCAGTGGTGGCAGTGTTGTTGCAGACAGGGTTAAGTTGGCAGACAATTCAAACTGGCTTAAATCGGGTTGCTTTGCCAGGTGGGCGTTTACGATTGTTAACGCCTTTACCTGACTTACTGATTATTGATGATACCTATAATGCTAACGCCAGTTCAATGAAAGCAGCGATTGGTGTGTTAATGGAACAATCGGTTAAAACCCATGCCTTTGTTATGGGCCCCATGGGTGAATTGGGTGATGAATCGCAAGCCTTGCATAAGCAGGTGGTTGACTTTGCCTGTGAAGTTGGGGTGAATGCATTCTTGGCTTCAGGGCCGCTCAGTGCATCGTTAGTACAACGATTTGATGTGCAACAGCCTTTAGCCGACGTGGCTTTGGCTAGCGAAGATTCGCAGCGATTGGCTGAAGCCTTGTGGCAGCTGTATCAACAAAAAGGTTCATTGGCCGTTTTGGTCAAAGGTTCTCGTTCTGCATGTATGGAGCGGGTTGTTGAGGCATTAGTCACACTGGCCAGTCAGTCGGTTAATTAATATTAATGGGTTAAGTAATGATTTTAGAACTAATGGCTTGGTTACAGCAGTGGTTTGGTAGTTTTAATTTATTTAACTATGTTACTTTTCGCGGCTTAATGGCGGCCTTAACCGCTTTGGTGATTTCTTTGTGGGCGGGTCCTGCGGTTATTCGTTGGTTAACGCGCTTAAAAGTGGGTCAGGCGGTGCGTAGCGATGGACCACAAACCCACTTGGTGAAAAGCGGTACGCCAACGATGGGTGGTGTGCTAATTTTATTATCGGTTATTGTCAGTGCTCTGTTGTGGAGTGACTGGGATAGTCGCTATGCTTGGTTGTTGATTGTGATGACGCTGGGATTTGGTGCGATTGGCTTTGTTGATGATTATAAAAAAGTGGTGTACAAAGATCCCAAGGGGTTAGCGTCGCGCTGGAAATATTTTTGGCAGTCGGTATTGGGTTTGCTGGCTGCTTATCTGATGTTTCATTGGGCATATTTACCTGCACATACGGAACTGCTGATTCCTTTTGCTAAAAACTTGGTATTTGAGTTGGGACCTTGGTTTGTGCTGATGGCTTATTTTGTTATTGTCGGCACCTCGAATGCGGTCAATTTGACCGATGGTTTAGATGGACTAGCGATTATGCCAGCGGTGTTGGTGTCAGCGGCTTTGTCGGTGTTTGCTTATTTGTCGGGTCATGCGGTGTTTGCGGATTATTTAAATATTCCGTTTATTCCTGGTGCAGGTGAAGTGGCCATTTTTGGCGCGGCATTGGTCGGTGCTGGGCTGGGATTCTTGTGGTTCAATACCTATCCTGCGCAAGTGTTTATGGGCGATGTGGGCGCTTTAGCGATTGGTGCAGCGCTAGGACTGATGGCAATTATGGTGCGACAGGAATTGGTGTTGGTCATTATGGGTGGTATTTTTGTTATGGAAACCTTGTCGGTGATGATTCAAGTCGCTTCGTTTAAACTGACAGGCAAGCGCGTGTTCCGCATGGCACCCCTGCATCATCATTTTGAGTTAAAGGGATGGCCAGAACCGAAGGTGATTGTGCGTTTTTGGATCATCACACTCATCTTAGTGTTGGTTGGGCTAGCCAGTTTGAAGGTGCGATAAGTTATGTCGGTTTTGGTGGCAGGACTTGGATTATCAGGACAAGCGGCTTTGCGCTTTTTAGTGGCGCAGGGCGATGAGCATATTTTTGCTTATGATACGCGTGTCGACTTGGATGTTCAGTCTTTGCAGAGTCGTTTCCCTCAAGTCACCTTTGCCTGTGGTGAGTTACCACCAAGTTGGGCAGCGCAAGTGAAGATGTTGGTACTGAGTCCAGGCATTGATCCCAAAACGGCTTGGGTTCAGTCATGGGTGAAAGCGGGTGTGAGTTTGGTTAGTGAAATTGAACTCTTTTGTCGTTCGTTGCCTGCGGACAAGCCTTTAGTGGCCATTACTGGCAGTAATGGCAAAAGCACTGTCACCACTCTGGTAGGCGAATTATTGAAAGCGCAGGGTTATCAGGTCGCGGTCGGCGGTAATTTGGGTACACCTGCCTTGGACTTACTCATGCAGTTTGCCAATGCTGATGTGTTTGTGCTGGAGTTGTCTAGTTTTCAATTAGAGACAACGCAAAGCTTGTTAGCAACGACGGCTACTGTATTGAACATCAGCCCTGATCATCTGGATCGTTATGGGGATATGGCGACTTACATTGCGGCAAAAGCGCCTATTTATCATATGACGCGTTTGGCGGTAGTGAATCGTGATGATGGCGTGTCGGCTAGTTTAGCTGATGCTCGCGTGCCTCAGTTGCGTTTTGGGCTACAAGCGCCAGAACAAGCAGGAGATTATGGCTTAACGCAAGTGGATGGCGCTGAATGGTTGAGTCAGTGGTTGTTTGATGAACCAACTCCACGTTTGCTGATGAAAAGCGCACAAGTGGCACTGATGGGGCGCCATAATCTGAGCAATTGTTTGGCGGCTTTGGCTTTGTGTCAGCCGTTTTATTTGCAAACTGAAGTGATTGGCCAGGTTTTGTCGCGTTTTGGCGGTTTAGCCCATCGTGCTCAGCTGGTTCGTAGGTTAAATGGCGTGCATTGGGTTAATGATTCTAAAGGAACGAATGTCGGCTCTACGGTAACGGCGTTACAGAGTTTGGGCGCGCAAGCGCGGATTGTTTTATTGGCTGGTGGTCAGGGCAAGGGTCAGGATTTTTCTGAATTGTCGCAACCACTGGCTGAGTTTGCGCGCGCGCTCATCGTCTTTGGTGAGGATGGTGAGCAAATCGCCCGCAGCGCGCCTAATGGATTGCCTGTTCATGCTGTGTCAGATATGGTGGCAGCGGTCACCTTGGCAAATCGTCTCGCGCAAGCGGGCGATGTGGTGTTGTTGTCTCCAGCCTGTGCCAGTTTCGACCAGTTTTGCAACTATGTGCATCGTGGTGAGGTCTTTACACAAGCGGTGATGCAACTGCCATGATGAAGTTGATGAAACGCGGATTTCAAATTCGACCTTGGCGCCTCGAGGACAATGCTCCGATTGATTGGACCTTAGTTGGTGTGATGCTGATGCTTTCTTGTCTTGGCGTGGTAATGGTGGCCTCTGCCTCGGTAGCCATTGCGGAAAGACGCTTTGGTATGGAATTGCGTTATGTATTGCAACAGCTGGTGTTCCTGTTTGGGTCATTGCTCATCGCCGTATGGATGATTCAAAAAACGACACTTATTTGGTGGAAAGAAAATCGGGGGTTGTTGTTACTCATTGCCATGGTGCTGGTGATGATGACCTTGGTATTGGGGCGGGAAATCAACGGCGCTAAACGCTGGCTGAGTTTGGGGTTTTTTAACTTGCAACCGTCTGAGTTTTTGAAATTAATCGTCATTGTGTTTATGGCGGCTTACATCGAAAAGAACTTCCAACAACAGCAAGATGCACAAGGTAATCGCGATTGGAAATCGGAAAAGAAACAGCAAATGCAAGCCATTAAGTTGCTGATGTTGCCGTTAATTCCGATTTTTCTGTTGTTGCTACTACAGCCAGATTACGGTAGCTTAGCAGTGGTATTGATATTAGTGTTTGCCATGTTACTCATTGCAGGTGCGCCACTACGTTTATTGTTATCGGTAGTTCCTTTAGGTTTCATACTGGTACTTCTGATTATTGTTGAACCCTACCGTTTGGCACGAGTGGTGAGCTTTTTAGACCCGTGGAAGGATGCGCAAAACACTGGCTACCAGCTCACCCATTCTTTAATGGCATTAGGGCGGGGTGATTGGTTTGGTGTTGGGTTAGGCAACAGTGTTGAAAAACTTTTTTACTTGCCCGATGCCCATACCGATTTTCTGTTTGCCATTTATGGCGAAGAATTTGGTTTCGTTGGTGTTGTTGCCTTAGTGTTGCTTTATTTAGTGATGATTTGGCGCATTTTCCGTATTGGTCGCGTGGCCGCTGAACGCGAACAAACTTTTGCCGCACTCATTTGCTATGGTGTGGGTGCTTGGGTTGCGGTGCAGGCATTCATTAACATGGGCGCTAATTTAGGGCTTTTGCCAACCAAAGGCTTAACCTTGCCGTTAGTCAGCTATGGCGGTTCTAGCTTATTAATGTCAATGCTGGCATTGGGTTTGGTGTTACGCATTGATTGGGAAAATCGCCATGCCCATTTGGTGGTGGTCATGCCGCCTGCAGCTCCTGTGTCGAGTGATCTGGTGGACACTCATGCGACGGAGAAGTTGGCATGAAGGTGATGATTGCCGCAGCGGGAACGGGTGGGCATGTGTTTCCTGGTTTAGCGGTAGCCGAAGTGTTGAAGCAACAAGGTCATGACGTGGTTTGGTTGGGTACAAAACAGGGCAAAGTGGTGCAGTGGGTTGAGCAGTCCAGTGTGTCCTTGTGTACTATTGCCATGCGGGGTGTGCGTGGTAAGGGTTGGCGCGGCTGGTTAACTGCGCCCGTTCAGCTGTGGCAAGCCTGGCGGCAAGCTGTGCACCATCTGCGTCAGCAACGACCCGATGTGCTCTTGGTGATGGGGGGGTATGTTTCGGTTCCGGCCGGTTTGGCGGCGCGTTGGTTGGGTATTCCGCTGGTTGTGCACGAACAAAATTCGGTGGCGGGTTTGAGTAATCGCTTGTTGGCACCGATTAGCCAATTATTGCTATTGGGCTTGCCTTTGCAGTCTGTGCCAATGGGATGGACGCGAGCGCATTGGGTAGGTAATCCGTTACGCGCCATGTTGCAACGTCAGATTAAGACAGTGCCAGCTCGGCCTTTACGTGTTTTGATCATTGGTGGCAGTCAAGGAGCACAGTTCCTCAATGAACGGCTACCTGAGGTAATGCGTGATTGGTCAGCGCGTCATGAGTTGAGTTTATGGCATCAAACTGGTATGCAAATGCATGTACAGGTAGAGATGGCTTATCAGCAAGTAGGAGTCGAGGCGCGCGTGGATGAATTCATTCACCATATGGGCGAAGCCTACGCTTGGGCAGATGTGGTGATTGCACGAGCTGGTGCGTTAACCGTCACTGAACTATGGCAAGCAGCTCGACCAGCGTTATTCATTCCTTTTCCCTATGCGGTCGATGATCATCAGTACACTAATAGTCTTGCGCTGGTTAAGATCGGAGTGGCCGATGTGCTACGTCAATCAGAGGCGAGTGTCGAGGTGTTACGTGAGCGATTGAGTGATTACATTTTCAATCCGGATTGCTTAAGTCATCGTTATGCTCTACTTAATGAGCAAGCGGAAAACAAAGCAGCGGAACGGGTTGTACAACTCTTAATCGATTTAGTGGTGCCACCGCATACCGAAGGTCTCGGAACGAAAACAACAACAGAAAAAGAACAACAGGAAATTACGTTATGAGTATGTCACAAAGGGTGCGTCGCATCCATTTGGTCGGGATTGGTGGTTCGGGTATGTCGGGCATTGCTGAAGTATTACTGACGCAAGGCTTTGTCGTTAGTGGTTCGGATGCGAAAGCCTCGGCTGTTACCACTCATTTGAGTGCCTTGGGTGCAAAGGTGCGCATTGGTCATGACGCTAGTCTTGTACAAGATGCCGATGTGGTGGTGGCTTCTACCGCTATTGCTAAAGACAACCCCGAGCTGGTGGCGGCACGAGCGGCACGAGTACCTGTTATTCCACGTGCCGAAATGTTGGCCGAAATGATGCGCAGTAAATTTGGTATTGCCGTGGCAGGAACGCATGGCAAAACCACCACCACCAGTTTGGTTGCCAGTGTGTTGGCAGAAGCAGGCTTAGACCCAACTTATGTGATTGGTGGTCGTTTGAATAAAACAGGCACCCACGCCTGTTTGGGAGCGAGTGATTATTTGGTGGCCGAAGCAGATGAATCGGATGCGTCTTTCCTCTACTTAAAGCCGATGATGAGTATTGTCACCAATATTGATGCTGACCACATGGAAACTTATGGTGGCAGCTTTGAAGTCTTGACCGATACCTTTTCGCAATTTTTGCACCATTTGCCCTTTTATGGGTTGGCGATTGTGTGTATTGACGATGCTGGCGTGCAAGGCTTATTGCCACGCATTACTCGTCCAATTGTGCGTTATGGTCTGAGTGAAGGTGCGGATATTCGTGCGATCAATATTCAGCACCATGGGTTGCGCTCGACGTTCACAGTACAGGCACATCAGCAGGCTCCTTTTGATGTTACCTTGAATATTCCTGGTGAGCATAATGTGCGTAATGCCTTGGCGACCATCGCTGTTGCCTTAGAATTGGGGGTGGCTATTGATGCCATTCAACGCGCCCTAGCACAATTTCACGGTGTGGGTCGTCGCTTTGATGTGTATGCCAATCGTTCTTTGTTCGATAAGTCAGTGACGTTGGTGGATGACTATGGCCATCACCCAACTGAACTGGCCGCGGTGTTAAGAACAGCGAGAATTGCTTTTTCTCAGCAGCGTCTGGTATCTGTTTTTCAACCGCATCGTTACACACGTACACGTGATCTGCTCGATGACTTTGCTGCCGCTTTAATGTTGGCCGATGTGGTGGTGCTCTTGCCCGTTTATTCGGCAGGTGAAATGCCGATTGCAGGAGCAGACAGCAAAGCCATTGCCCAAGCCATGCGATTAAGGGGCTTTAATAGCGTGGTGGTGGCAGATAGTATGGCGCAACTCAATGCCGTGGCGAAAGCTCTGCTCTTAGATGGCGACGTGGTGCTGACCATGGGGGCAGGGGATATTGGACAACTGAGTAAACAATGGCGGGAGGAAGCCTGATGCAAAACAAACCAATCATTGCCGTATTGCGTGGTGGCTGCGCTAATGAACGTGAGATTTCATTACGTTCTGGCGCGGCGGTTGTTGAGGGCTTGCAACAAGCGGGTTACCAAGTGCTTGACTGGTCTGTTGATGGGTTGACTGATGTGATTGCGTTAGTGCAAAAAGCGCCTCGTCCTTTGCTGGTGTTCAATGTATTGCATGGTCGCGGCGGTGAAGATGGTCAGTTGCAAGCGTTACTCGATATTCTGAATGTTCCTTACACGGGCAGTGGCATGTTGGCGAGCGCCTTATCGATGGATAAAGTGGTTACCAAACGCATTTGGCAATCGATGGGATTACCAACGGCCGATTATTATGAAGTGACACAAGCAAGCTTGGCGACCTTTGAACTGCAAGCGGTGCGTTATCCTGTGATGGTGAAACCCGCCCGCGAAGGCTCTAGCATTGGTATGTTTAAAGTCGATAGTGCCGATAAAATGCAAGATGCTTTAACGCAAGCGCTGACTTTTGACGATCATGTGTTAGTGGAATCATGGATTGACGGCGCTGAATATACGGTGGCGATTGTAGGTGATCAGGCTTTGCCGATGATCCGCCTCAAAACGCCGAATGTGTTTTATGATTATGAAGCCAAGTATCAAGCCAATACCACCGAATATCTGTGCCCTTGTGGTCTGAATAGCGAGGTAGAACAACGTATTCAAGCCTTGGCGTTACAAGCTTTCCATGCCTTGGGTGCGCAAACCTGGGGTCGTATTGATGTGATGATCGATCAGCAAGGACAACCTTGGTTACTGGAGTTGAACACGGTACCTGGTATGACAGATCATAGTTTGGTGCCGATGGCAGCCAAACAGGCAGGGTTGAGTTTCGATCAATTGGTTGATCGTTTGGTGCAGTTGTCTCTATGAGTTTTTTGTCGCGAGCATGGCAGAAGTTAAGGAGTTGGTTCTTGTGGTTTGGCAAGGCAATGTTGCTGACCCTGTTCGCAGGCGTCCTTACATGGGCAGGATTGCAAGCGTGGCAGCTGTGGAATGGTCACCAGCAGGGTGAGCTGATTCAGGTCAAACTGGTGAATGAAGATGCCAAGGTAACGGAAGCCGAATTGACGGAGCTGCTTCGACCGCAATTGGGTATTGGTTTTTGGCAGTTAGATTTGCCCAGTATTCGTAAGCTGGTTGAAAGTCATCCTTGGATCGCCCATGCCGAAGTGTCTCGTTTTTGGCCTAGCACCCTGCGTGTAGAAATTGTCGAACAAATACCCGTTGCACGTTGGGGGGATGCAGGCTTTGTCAATCAATTGGGTGAGATTTTTTATCCCACTCAGAGTCATGATTCAACCGATTTAATTCGCCTGTCTGCGGTCAATGCCGATGCCTTAGCGGTATTATCGATGCTAAAACAGGTGTTGGAATTGATTAATCCCTACGGGTTACATGTTGCCGCTATGCACCGTTTGGCGGATGAAAGTTGGCATTTATGGTTAGTTAATGGGGACGAATGGTTATTGCCCAAGCAAGATGCAATACAGGATTTGAAACAGTTATTGGTGCTTTATGGCAGTATTCCAAAACAAGAAGGGACAAAGATGCGTATTGACCTTCGTTATCGTGATGGTTTTGCGGTAAAATGGCAACCAATAGAAAATTCCACACCGTCAGAAAGTCAACCCTAGGAAATATTATGGCTCGCAGTAAAAAACAAGCACCCAATGTTGTCGTTGTGTTAGATATTGGTACTTCAAAAATTGTTGCCCTCGTTGCCAAAGTGAGTCATCACGGCCGCATGGAGTTGATTGGCATGGGGCGTCACCCTTCGCGCGGTCTGCGCCGTGGCGTGGTTGTGGATATTGATGCTACTGTTGATGCGATTCAACACGCCGTTGATGCTGCCGAACAAATGGCCGGCGTGACCATTGAGCACGCTTATGTTGGTATCGCGGGTAGCCATGTTAAGAGTTATAACCAGCACAGCATGGTGACCGTTTCAGGCGATGAAATTGGCACCAATGACGTAGAACGTGTGGTTGATGATGCGGTAAAGCGCATTTCCATTCCAGGGGATCAAAAGCCACTGCATATTTTGACTCAGGAATTTATTGTTGATAATCAACCAGGTATTCGTCAACCTGTCGGCATGGCGGGTGTGTCGTTAGAAGCGCGTGTTCACATGATTACAGGTGCTGTGTCAGCGGTGCGTAACCTAACGCGTTGTGTTGAAAATTGTGGTTTGAAAGTTGATGACGTGGTGTTAGAGCAACTGGCTTCTGCCGAGGCAGTGTTATTGCAAGATGAGAAAGATTTGGGTGTCTGCCTGATTGATATTGGTGCGGGTACGACCGATGTGGCTGTTATTTTACAAGGTGCGATGCACTACACCGCCGTGATTCCTGTCGGTGGTGATCAGGTCACCAATGATATCGCTGCTGTATTACGCACGCCCATTCATGCAGCCGAAGACATTAAACGCAACTACGGTTGCGCTTTGCCACAGTTAGTTAGTCCCGATGAAGAAATTGAAGTCGCTAGTGTCGGTGATAGGCCTGCGCGTATGATTAAGCGTCACACCCTGGTAGATGTCGTCGAAGCGCGTTTTGCCGAGATTTTCCAACTGGTGCAACAAGAATTGCATGTCAGTGGCTATGATCAGGCGATTCGTGCAGGCGGTATTGTGTTAACCGGTGGCTCATCGCAGATTGAAGGGTGTGTTGAGTTGGCTGAAGAAATTTTTGGTATGCCAGTGCGCTTAGGCTTGCCTGAAACTAAGGGTGGGTTGAGTACGCAGCTGCGCGATGCTTCCTATGCCACTGGTGTTGGTTTACTAAAATATGCGAGTGAGCATATTGATGGTATCACTTTAAGTGAAAGTGACGATGATGTGAGCGAAACCATCATTCATACGCGCCCCAGCCGTGAAGAGTCTGGCATCATAAATAAAATGAAATCTTGGGTTGCAAAAAACTTTTAGTATTTATGGTATCAGGCTTAAACAAACCTAGGTCTGTTTGAGTGCTGGCTTATGCTATAATGGGCTAATTTGTCATGGAAAGTGAACCGATGCTCAAGCAACGGACCATTAAAAACCCAATTCGAGCGCGTGGCGTCGGATTACATACGGGACATCATGGGCTGATGACCATGCGTCCAGCACCAGTCAATACAGGCATTGTTTTTCGTCGCGTCGATCTTGATCCTGTTGTTGAAATTCCCGTTAATCCGAATGCGGTCACTGAGACGGTGCTTTGCACCACGCTCAGTCATGGTGACGCAAAAATTTCGACGGTAGAACATTTAATGTCGGCATTGGCTGGTTTTGGTATCGATAATCTTTATATTGATTGTGATACCGATGAAGTGCCGATTATGGATGGTAGTGCCTCTCACTTTATCTTCTTATTGCAATCTGCTGGCATTGCTGAACAGGAAGCCGATAAACGCTTTATTCGCATTAAAAAGCCCATTCGTATTGAAACGGACAAAGGAGATTGGGCACAGTTTGAACCTTATGAAGGATTTAAACTGAGCTTTAGTATTGACTTTGATCACCCTGCTTTCGATGAAACCGCGAATCATATCGTGATTGAGTTTTCATCGACCAGCTACCTAAAAGAAATCTCTCGCGCTCGCACTTTCGGTTTTATGAAAGATGTCGAAGCCTTGCGTAAGCGCAATCTAGCCTTGGGTGGTAGCTTAGATAATGCTATTGTGCTCGATGAAAATGGTGTCATGAATCCTGAAGGACTACGTAATCAAGACGAGTTTGTGCGTCACAAGGTGTTAGATGCTGTTGGTGATTTATACATGATTGGTTCAGGCATCGTCGGTGCTTTTTCCGCCTACCGTTCGGGTCATGCCTTGAATAATAAGTTATTGCGCAGTTTGTTGGCTCAACCCGATGCTTGGGAATATACCAGTTTGTCGGATATGGCTGGCGCGATTAGCTACGAAGAAAATCCAGGCGCGATTAACTAATCCTATTTGCACTGAGTTGCTGAATGAGTTTTTGTAACGCCTGCGTCAGTTCATCTTTCGGGTTCAACTCTTGACTGAGCGTGGTTAATGATGCCAAATCGTGTTCATTGGGTAGGGAGCGCATGAAAGTTTTAGTCGTCGGTTGTTGTTCTGCTGTTTGAGCGGCGAGGTGAACGCTGAGTTCAGTAACGCCGAGATGGGCACAAGCACCGATAAGTTGACGTGCGCTGAGTCTTAGCCGACTCGCCCAACTGGCATTGGTGGTTAATAAATGCAATTTGCCGTCTTGAATGCTAGCGTCTAGCAATGCTTGTTGTGCTTTGTTAGTGAGGTAAGGTGCGAGCAACTCACGCACACGCTTTCTCTCGTTGAGTTGTTCTGTCAGAGGGGCAAGCTGTTGCTGGTGGCGCGAAAAAAGGGTTTGCATTTGGCGTTAGGCTCGCGGGCTTATCAGTCAATATAGAATGGTTCAATATTTAGCAATTAAGACATAGTTTACTGGAAAAATGACATGATCTCTCGACTCATTAAAACAATTTTTGGTTCACGTCATGAGCGTTTGGTAAAAGGTTATCGTAAGCGCGTTCAAGCCATTAATGCCTTAGAACCCAGTATGCAAGCGCTAAGCGATGAAGCCTTATCAACAAAAACTGCCGAGTTTAAAGCACGTTTATTGCAAGGCGAGCGCCTTGAAAATCTGATGACTGAAGCCTTTGCGGTGGTGCGTGAAGCAGCGGTGCGCGTGTTTGGTATGCGTCATTTCGATGTTCAAATGATTGGTGGCATGGTGCTCAATGATGGTCGTATCGCTGAAATGCTTACGGGTGAAGGTAAAACTCTGACCAGTACACTAGCGATTTATTTGAATGCACTGACAGGTCAAGGTGTGCATGTTATTACCGTCAACGACTACTTGGCGCAACGTGATGCGGCGCTCATGGGGCAGCTTTACGGTTTTTTAGGCTTAACCACGGGTGTGATTTTATCGGGTCATCAACAAGGCACTGACGAAAAACGTGCCGCCTATGCCTGTGATATTACCTATGGCACGAATAATGAATTCGGTTTTGATTACTTGCGTGACAACATGGTGATGTCGTCTGGAGAGCGTGTACAGCGCGGCTTAAATTATGCCGTCATCGATGAAGTTGACTCTATTTTAATTGATGAAGCGCGTACGCCACTCATTATTTCTGGTGCCAGTGAAGATAAAAGTGAACTTTATCGCGCCATTAATCTCATTACACCGCACTTAACCAAACAAATTGGTGAGGGCGATGAGGTTGAGCAAGCAGGTGACTTCACGCTAGACGAAAAAACACGTCAGGTATTGTTGACCGAACAGGGGCATACGCACGTTGAACGGTTATTGGCAGAAGCGGGCTTATTAGCAGAGGGTTCAAGCCTTTACGATGTGGGTAATATTGCCCTCATGCATCATGTGTTAGCCAGCTTAAAAGCCCATCATATTTTTATGCGCAACAAAGATTACATCATTAAAGAAGGTGAAATCGTCATTATTGACGAGTTTACGGGTCGTCAAATGGCGGGTCGTCGTTGGTCGGAGGGCATTCACCAAGCGATTGAAGCAAAAGAAGGCGTGTCGATTCAAGCCGAAAGCCAAACTTTGGCATCCATCACTTTCCAAAACTATTTCCGTCAATACAAACGCCTGTCGGGTATGACGGGTACAGCCGATACCGAAGCGGCTGAGTTGATGCAGATTTATAAACTCGAAGTCGTTCCGATTCCACCGAATCGCCCTGTGCTGCGTTTGGATAGTCAAGATGCGGTTTACATGACGCAAAAAGACAAGTATGCAGCGATTGTGGCGGATATTGAGCATCGTCGCGCTGCGGGTCAACCGATTTTGGTCGGTACTGCATCCATTGAAGCTTCAGAGTTATTATCGGCTTATTTGACACAAAAGCATATCGCCCATGAAATTCTCAATGCGAAACAGCACGAGCGTGAGGCCTACATTATTGCGCAAGCGGGTCGTCCTGGTGCGGTGACCATTGCTACCAACATGGCAGGTCGTGGTACGGATATTGTGCTGGGTGGTAACTGGGAAATGGAAGCTAAAGCCCTGGACGATGCTGATCCTGCGCATATTGAAGCCATGAAAGCCGAATGGCAAGCGCGTCATGAAGCAGTGAAAGCCTCAGGTGGGCTGCATGTGATTGGTACAGAACGTCATGAGTCACGTCGTATCGATAACCAGTTGCGTGGTCGTTCGGGTCGTCAGGGCGATCCAGGCTCTAGCCGTTTTTACTTGTCGTTAGAAGATGATTTATTACGCATTTTTGCTGGCGATAAACTGCGTGGCATGATGCAAAAATTGGGCATGAAAGAGGGCGATGTGATTGAACATCCGTGGCTTAATCGATCAATTGAAAATGCCCAGCGTAAAGTCGAAGGTCGTAACTTTGATGTGCGTAAGCAACTGTTAGAATACGACAATGTGGCAAATGACCAACGCCAAGCCATTTACGCACAGCGGAATGATATTCTCGACGCGCAAGATCTGAGCGATTGGATGAGTGAGATGCGCTTGGATGTGATGAATCAAGTCATTGATGTTTACATGCCAGTTGCTAGTTTGGAAGAGGAGTGGAATCTGGATGGTTTGGAGCATGCCTTGGCAGAAAACTTTGGTCGGTCTTTCCCTGTTAAACAGTGGGTGGTCGAAGATGCGCGTTTGAATGAAGCGGGTATTCGTGCGCGCATTTTGGAAGGTCTAGAAGCCAGCTATGCCGCAAAACGTGAGTCCTTTGGTGCTGATTTAATGAATCACTTAGAGCGCGTATTCCTATTGCAGACCTTGGATCATTTGTGGCGTGAACACCTAGCCAGCATGGATTATTTACGCGCAGGTATTCATTTACGGGGTTATGCGCAGAAAAATCCTGTACAGGAGTTCAAGCGTGAAGCTTTTGAAATGTTCCGTGCCTTTATGGATAACGTCAAACTGGAAACGGTTAAGGCTTTGTCGCTGGTGCGTGTACGCAGTGAAGAAGAAATTGCGGCACTTGAAGCGTTAGAACGATCTCAACAACCAGAGTTAATCGCTGCACACGATGCTGCTGCCAATGTTTATGGACACGAGCCAGCCGCTGAGCCAAGCTTTGCTGGTGATCCGTTACCCGTTGGGAAGCGTCCGCAACTGCGACAAGACCCTAAAATCGGTCGTAACGACCCTTGTCCTTGTGGTTCGGGTAAAAAGTATAAGCAATGCTGCGGTAAGTTAGCTTGACCCGTTTATGGTATTGAGTTGAGTAAAAGGCGACCGAAAGGTCGTTTTTTTATTGGGGTTTATGAATGAGTTTGGTGCCCCAATTAAGGCATGAGCAACCGCTAAGCGTCTGATCGTGCCCTGAGCTGTTCGGCGGTAATATGTTTAATCTCGCCATCAACTTTCACCACAATCGCTGTATTGGTTTGAATAGCAATGCAACGTGCTTCTTCGGCAGCGCGTTGCATTGCCGCCAATGCGCCTTTTTGTAGTTCGCTCATCTGTTGTTCGTTGCAGATAGCATTTTCAGGTAGTGTCATACAAAACCTCCATTGTGTGCTATTAATTTGGGTATGCTATCATCATTATTAAATAGCGACCAGTCATTGACCAGTTCTGCATAAATCGGAAAATTGTCCAATCCTGCTTGATAGCGACGACGAATGACTTCTTCAGGAATATTGTGTCCGCCCTGTTTAACCCTTTGTTCCACACGGCTAATCGCTAAATCTACAGACGATAACCGCAAGAAAAACAAGCTCACTTCGTAACCCAAAGCTTGCCACTCTCGAATGTGCTTGAGATAGGCAGAACCTGAAAGAGTAGTTTCAATGGCAAAGCTCTCACGCTTTGTTACCGCTTCTTTGACTTCTTGTAACATCAATCTTCCCGCTTTAACCGCCATTTTTTCGGGTGCAAATGGCGATAAACCAGCTGCAATTAGATCGGCATTGATAAAGCGTAATACATGAGCTTCTTTGGGCAGAAAACTTTTCGCAAAAGTGGTTTTTCCTGCACCGTTAGGACCAGCTATTATGAGGGCTTTCATGCTATTAATTTCTGATCTGATGGCACAGATCTGTCATATAAGGTTTCGGGTGAGATGTCGATATTGCCTTCCCAAACGACTGTACCATAGTCAACATGAGCGGACATAAAACGGTTATTTTCGATCAGGCGATTAAATGGCTTTTTATGGAGATAAGCGGCCATATCAAACACTCTCACTTCATCACTGGCAAAGGTCAGCTCAAGTTGATAGTTAGGTAGTGGACTAACAAGAATGACATCGATCAGTTCAGGATTCATGAAAGTTATTCCTTTATTGCAAGGGTGCGATCTTATAAGGCTATTCACCTTCATTGACTAAATGCCAATTGGCGTCGGAGAGAAGCGCTAGAGCGTCTTTAAATCAAATGGATTAACCAATAACAGCCCAATGCTCTCGAAATCTTTGATATTACGAGTCGCGAGGGGCAAGCCATGCTGGAGAGCGATAGCGGCAATTTGACCATCTTGAAAGCTCATCGGACGACCTAGCTGTTTGCGTAACGACATCACACGAGCAAAATGTTCGGCAGATTGTTCATCAAAAGCCAATAGTCTGCCGTCAAAACCTTGATTAACGAATTGCTTAAATCGGATTGCTAAGTTGTCTCGTTTTTGCCCAGAAGGTAATACCGCAATTCCGTATTCTATTTCTGCCAGCGTAATACTGCTCAAGTAACAGGCTTGAGCGGATTGTGTATTAAGCCAATTCACCACGTGCGAATTTGGAGCTGAGCGCATCAACTCTGAAATGATATTGGTGTCCAGCAGCATTAGGATAAATCCAACGCTTGATACTGGTGTCGTTCAGGCAATTGAAGCTCAACATCCAGTGCTTGATCTGCGAAGCAGTTGAGGGCTAAGGTTCCCAAGGGAATATCGGGCTGTTTCACGGCTTTGCTTAGCAACTCTCTCACTTTTTGTTCTAGCGACAATCCTTGTTGCTGTGCCATTTTCTTTAATGAAATATAAACCGCATCATCAATATTGCGAATACTTAAACTGGCCATTGTAAACCTCCTGATCGAAATTAAGTGATAGCAATGCTAGCACTTAATTTTGCCGATTACAAGTAGCAGGATAACTTGTAGAGTTGGTCTTGATGGTAAGTTAGAGTGAGTTAGTTAAACTTCTCAGGGTTATACCCCAAGTTCGGCGCTAACCAACCTGTCGGGTCTCGACATGTGATGGAGTAAGCGCTGTTTTGTCAATAAAGAAGGCTAGGGCATCTATAAAAATAACTGATTATAAATGCCATCTTTTTTATGTTAGATTGATGGTTATAAAATATTAAGGAATTGTTAAAATGACCATTAAAGTACGTTTATTGGCTATGCTGTTGGTGAGTTTGCTGCTGGTGATTGGGCTAGGCTCTGGTTTGATTGTTAAAATGTACACCGCTGAACAAAATATTAAAACCCTATATGAAGACAGGTTACGACCTTTAGCCGAACAATTATCACCCATTAAGCTGGCTATTAAAGACAGCATGTTGCATATTCAATTGGCGGGCGCACACAATCCAGCAGGGGAGTTGCATCATCTGCACAATGATCATGGCTTAGAAAGACACACTGCTGCCATTGCTAAAAATATACAGTTAATTGAAACTCAATGGCAAGCTTATTTAACGACTAACTTAGTTGCAGAAGAAGTTGAGCTTGCTCAAAAGCTCACGCCATTGCTCAAGCAAGTGGTTGACAAAGGGTTTAGTCCTGCCTTACAAGCTTTGCAAGCTGGGCATTATGATGATGCCGTTCGCTTAGGATTGCCTTCGGTAGTACCCGAATACAACACGGCACAAGCCGAGCTAGAAAAACTATCTCATTTGCAATTTACAGCAAGCAAGCAAGTATTCGATGAAACTGAAGCTACCTATCAATGGGGTTTTCCTACCGTGTTGGTATTGGTGTTTGTCAGTATTCTGCTGTTGAGTTGGTTGGGTCGTGCAACGCTAAGTGCTGTTTTGGTGCCCATGAAAGAATTGATTGGTGTAGCGCAAAGCGCGGCACAGGGGCGCTTTGATGCGCGCATTAAGCATTCAAGTTCAGATGAAGTAGGTGCAGCGTCGCAAGCCTTTAATCAATTGTTAGATAAGCTACAAGGGGTAATTGTTGAATCTAATCAAGTGCTGAGCGCTATTGCTAAAGCCGATTTTACTCAGCGTGTTAAAGGGCAGTATGCAGGCGATTTAGATCATC
>CAYQEZ010000013.1:0-40256 GCA_964416645.1 uncultured Francisella sp.
GTGACGGGTGAATTGGTGAATATGATTTTTATGCAAAAAATGTATCAAGCCAGTGCGCAGGTTATTTCAACCGATAAAACCTTAACGCAAACCATTCTTCAGCTCTAATCAGCTTCTTTAAGCCCCAATAACTAGTGTTTTAGTTGTTGGGGTTTTCTTTTGGATTGTTTTGGCACAGTTAATGCTTCAAGTTTTACGAGGCAAGGTTTGCCGTTACCCTAGTGGTGATGGCAAACCCAGCCGAACAAGATACGACTTAGGGATAACTGAATAGGAGTGGCGGATTATGGACAGAATGCTGTACATCGCCATGAGTGGCGCTAAAGAAACTTCGCTTTCATTAGCTGCCAACTCAAACAACTTAGCCAATGCCAATACCACTGGTTTTAAAGCCGACTTTAACCAATTTCGCGCCATGCATGTCGCGGGACCTGGGCATGATAGTCGTGCTTATGCCTTATCTGAACGTCCTGCAATCGATTTAACCGCCGGTCCTATGAATTACACCGGTCGAGATATGGATGTGGCTGTCGCTAACGATGATTGGTTGGTCATTCAAACACCTAAAGGTGATGAAGGGCTGGTTAAAACCGCCAGTTTGCAAATCAAAGCCGATGGTTTTTTAGTGGATATTCACGGCAATCCGATGTTGGGTGCTGATGGTCCTATCGTTATCCCTCCCGCAGAAAAAGTCGATATCGGTGTCGACGGTACCATTTCGATTGTTCCACTCGGTCAGCCGATGCAGAATTTAGAGATTGTTGGTCAGCTTCGTATTGTTCGTCCGAATGATGCTTCACCTAAACAAATGGAAAAGGGGCTGGATGGTTATATGCGCTCGAAAGCGGGTGTCACTCCACAGTTAGATGGTCGTTTGATGAGTGGTGTCTTAGAAGCCAGTAACGTCAATACCGTGCAGTCTTTGGTGGACATGATTTCCTTGCAACGGAAATATGAAATGCAGGTAAAAATGATGAATACCAGCAATAAAAACGAAGAAAAAAACAATCAGTTATTATCGTTAAGATAAGGGTAGGTTAGGATCATGAACAGAGCATTATATGTTGCCAAAACTGGGCTAGAAGCGCAAAACACACGCTTAGCCACCATTTCTAATAACTTGGCAAATGCTAACACCACGGGTTACAAACAAGGTCGTGCGGAATTTGAAGATTTAATCTATCAAAATGTGCGCCAACCAGGTGGGTTTACCAACCAACAAACCACGTTGCCTTCTGGTTTGCAGTTAGGTGTGGGTACCAAAGTGGTGGCCATTCAAAAAATGCACACGCAAGGTAGTCTGCAAAATACGGGCAATGAGTTAGATATTGCCTTGCAAGGTAAAGGTTTCTTTCAAATTCAGCAAGTTGATGGCACTATCGCTTATACGCGTGATGGTTCTTTTCAGTTAAACCAGAATGGTGATATGGTGACTTCGGGCGGTTTATTAGTGCAACCGCAAATTACCGTTCCGCCGAATGCGACGGGTGTCACCATTGGTACCGATGGTACGGTGTCGGCCACCATTCCAGGTCAGGCAGAACCACAACAGTTGGGACAATTAGAAATTGCTACCTTTATTAACCCTGCTGGTTTGAACGCTAAGGGCGATAACCTATTCACCGAAACCATTGCCAGTGGCGTACCTGTGGTGGGTGTTGCGGGTGTTGATGGCGTGGGAACGATTATTCAATCTTTCCTAGAAGCGTCTAACGTCAATACGGTTGAAGAGTTGATTGGCATGATTGAGGCGCAACGAACCTATGAAATGAATGCCAAAGCCATTAAAGCAGCCGATGGCATGATGCAATACCTCAATAATAACGTGTAATGCTAAGTCAGGATGAATGGATATGAAAACACAATTATTACTGGCTTTGACAGCCGTTAGTTTTTTGACAGCTTGTTCTAATACACCGCAACGTATGGGTAAGTTCGAATATGAGCCAGCCTATCCAACCAATATTCCACAAGCAGAAACGGCTCGCAATGGCTCCTTGTATCAGCCAGGTGCGATGGACCTATTTAATGACAGTAAAGCGCGTCGCATTGGTGACATCATTACCGTTAACTTGCAAGAAAAAATGAATGCACAGAAAAAAGCGGCTGCTAATGAGAAGAAAACCAACGCAACAGACATAGGTGCGCCTACTATTCTAGGAGGTAGTTTTAGTGCTAATGTACCTTTTACCAATATGAATGCACTGGGTAATAATACTTTTGATTCGTCACACCAATTTAAGGGTCAGGGTGATGCTTCGCAGAGCAATAGCTTAACTGGTAATATTAGTGTCACCGTTGTCGAAGTGATTCCTAATGGAAATTTGGTCGTTCGTGGTGAGAAGTGGGTAACGATTAATCAGGGTGAAGAAGTGATTCGTTTTGCGGGTATTATTCGTCCAGCGGATGTCGGTCCTGATAACAGCATTCCCTCCACTAAAGTAGCCGATGCTCGCATTATTTACAGTGGTGACGGTTTGGTGAACGAAGCCACGCAGAAAGGGTGGTTGGCAAGGTTCTTCAGTAACTATTGGCCTTGGTAAACCTATTACGCTAACCTCAGGCGTTGTTGCTTCGGTGTTCGAACTGCGTCATGTAGTTGCTACAAACAAAAACAGTCCATTAAGGGCAAAACACACAAGTTAATCTAACTATAAGAAGTTCTGAAGCGTCTTTATTGATAAGGCGCTTTTTGTTTTTGAGTTGGCATATACTTTGCTAATCCTAGTCTGTACAATAAAAATAGATTTGGGAGCCTTCTTATGAAACAAATAATAGTCGCTGGATTGCTTGCCTTATGGGCGATGCAGCCTGTTTTCGCAGAACGTATCAAAGACTTGGCACAAGTTCAAGGTGTGCGTAGTAACCAACTGATTGGCTATGGCTTGGTGGTTGGGCTTAATGGTACGGGCGATAAAAATCCTTTTACTGATCAAAGTCTTAAGTCCATGCTGACGCGTTTTGGTATTAATATGCCCACTGACGTGAAGCCCAATTCTAAAAATATCGCAGCGGTAGCGGTTCATGCAGACTTGCCGCCATTTATTAAACCTGGCCAAACTATCGACGTGACGGTTTCTTCTCTGGGTAACGCCAAATCATTGGCGGGTGGTTCGTTATTGTTAACGCCTTTGCGTGGGTTAGATGGTAATGTGTATGCCATGGCACAGGGTTCACTCGTAGTTGGTGGGTTGGATGCTTCGGGTAAAGATGGTTCTAAAATTACCATTAATTACCCAGGTGGTGGTCATGTACCCAATGGTGCGATTGTGGAGAAGGGCGTAGACGCTGGTTTTGATGTTGGTAATACTATTACGCTTAATCTGCGCCAGGGAGATTTTACCACTGCAAAATTGATGGTTGATGCGATTAACCAAAAATTTGGTGCCGACACAGCTCGTGCTTTAGATGCGCAATCGGTTGAGGTCATGGCTCCTCGCATGGCATCGCATAAAGTCAGTTTTTTGTCTGAAATTGAAAATATTGAAATTACGCCTGCAGAAGCAGCCGCTAAGGTTATCGTTAATGCCAGAACGGGTACAGTGGTGATTGGACAAAACGTGCGTATCGGCGCAGCGGCAGTAGCGCATGGTAATTTGAGTGTTTCTGTTGGCGAAGGGATGAATGTGAATCAGCCCAATCCTTTTGCTAATGGTCAGACTGCGGTGACGCCTGCATCGAATGTAGCGGTTAATCAAGAGCCAGCACGTATGTTTAAGTTCGATAGTGGGGTATCTTTAGATGAACTCGTCAAAACTGTGAACAAAATTGGTGCTTCACCATCCGACTTAGTGGCTATTTTGGAGGCACTTAAAGCGTCTGGAGCACTAAAAGCGGAATTATTGGTGATCTAATCATGAATTCAGTCACGAATATCAATGTTGCGAATGATGTCGGTGCTGTCAATGGTTTGCGACGCGTTGCTCAGCAAGATAAAACTGAAGCCTTAAAGGCAGTAGCAAAACAGTTTGAAGCAATCATGATGCAACAATTATTGAAAAGTTCTCGCGAAACCTCATGGGATGATGGTTTTGGCGAGGATGTGCCTGGGGTTGGCTCCATGGATACCTATCGTGAGTGGCGTGATGATCAATTAGCACAAACACTCTCTGCTAAAGGTTCGATGGGTTTTGCCGATATGCTGGTAAAACAATTGTCTCCTGCAATCAATAATAATGCTAAATATGGTATCGCGAGTGATTTAAAAGATGAGGGTGCAGTGAATAAGCCTATTGCTCGTACTCATTCCAGTACAAGCAATATGGGTGGCTGGTGGAAAGTACCTGCAGCCGATATTCCTGAACAGCCTAAATCAACTTCTGAAGTGGGATTGCCCTCAACAGAAGAAACCTTATTATTGCGCAACCTGTTGCAAGGAAAAATAACCGCTAAGTCCGAGCAGGGCTGATTGGGGAAGGATGAAATAACATGGCCGATTTGCTTCTTAATGCCAGTTCAGGGCTTAGGGCGTTTCAACAAGCACTTAATGTGACTGGGCACAATATCGCCAACGTCAATAGCGAAGGTTATAGTCGCCAGCGTGTGGATATTAATGCTGGAACACCTCAATTATCGGCTGGGGGTTATGTTGGTACTGGGGCACGTACGGCCAGCATTAATCGAGTGTATCAAGATTACCTATCAAACCAACTCAATAATAGTCATACAGCATTAACCAAGTACAATAATATCGATGTCTATTCAACCCAACTCAATGGCACATTAGGTGATCCTGAAGTGGGGGTAAGTGCTGCGATGCAATCGGTTTTCGCGTCTTGGAATACCATGAGTAACGATCCTACAAACAGCACTTCGTCCCGTTTTTTGCTCGACTCTCAAGCCTTGTTATCCATGCAAATGGAAAATTATGACAGTATGCGTAACGATTTGCACGATCAAATTAACGCTCAGCTTAGTTCATCGGTCACGCAAGTGAATCGAATTACCAACGAATTAGTGGCACTTAACGAGTCTTTGGGTTCATTAAATCGTCGCTCTGAACTACCCGCTAATGACTTATTAGATAAGCGCGATCAACTGATTAAAAACCTGAATCAGTATATGGATACCAAGGTTTTTCAAAACGATGACGGTACTATAGATGTCTATTCTTCAGACGGTAAAGTGCCGCTAATCACCGACAATCGTGCCATTCTTGTTTACACCAAAGAAAGTCCTTTCGAAAAATTTGATGTGGTGAATGGTGCTCCTGTCAAAAGTGAAAAGCTAGAACTTTATATTCAAATGCCAGGCATTGGCCGAGAAACAGTGATTAGCGGCAACATTAAAGGTGGTGAAATTGGTGGTGCTTTGGCTTTCCGTAAAGACCAATTAATGCGTGCTGAAGATGAGTTGGGCTTAAGCGTTGCAGGGATGGCAATCGCCATGAATGCACAACATCGTCAAGGTTTCGATGTGGCGGGTGTGCGCGGTAGTGATATGTTTAGCTTGAATGGCAAACAACCTGTGTTAATGCCTAACGCCACAGCTTACAATACGCCTAGCAATACGGGAACAGGTGCTGTTAGTATTACAGGTACACCCTTATCGGACTTTGCTTACAAATTAACTTTTAACGGTACTAACTACGACATTACCGATCCTTACAGCAATGCGAGTGTTGCTTCAGGTGTCACACTTCCACAAGTGTTAAACGGTGTTACCTTGTCTTCCACAGGCACGCCCGCTAATGGTGACAGCTTTATGGCTTACACCACCAGTGATTTTTATGCTTCGTTGGAGCAAACAGCTTACAAAGATGTGCGCAATAGCGGTACGCTGACCAATAATGACATTACGATTAACCTAAATAAACAAGGTTTGTCGAATAATGCAGCGGGCGCTAAAAACGTGTTGAATGACATGAGCAACCCAGCTGATTTTACGCAAGTACAGAAGCAGCTTTCGTTATTGCAGCCGCGCAGCTATTCACTGAGTTTTGATGGTAATTTTTATACCGTCAGTGATGTGCGTACAGGGCAGATTATTCCGTTACAGCAGAGCATTGATGACCCCGTCGGTTTTCCAAGCATCACTACGTTGCGTTTTGAAGGCTTACAAGTTGATATTGACCAGACAACGCGCCAAATGAAAGCGGGCGATAAATTTGAGTTTCGTTTTTTTGATGACGCTAGCGCTCAGTTTGATGCGACGCTCAATAATCCCGATAAAGTGGCTTACCGAGGCGGCGACTTAAGCACCACGCCAGTAGGTGCCGTTCCTTTGGCAACAGGTAACAACGTCAATGCCGCTAATATGGCCAGTTTGCAAGATAAAAAGCTACTTAATAATAACCAAAACACCTTCAAAGCAGCTTATTCAGTTATGGCTGGTAATGTGGGTACTTACCACAAAACCAATCAAGTGAGCATGGAAACACAAGATGCGGTCAATGCTCAACTGACGCAAGTGAGGGACAGTATGTCGGGCGTGAGTTTGGACGAAGAAGCAGCGAATATGTTGCGTTTTCAGCAGGCATATCAAGCTGCAGCAAGGATTATGCAAGCATCACAAACCATGTTTGATACCATTCTTGGCGCTTTAAGATAGGAAGGTAAGCTATGCGTATTTCAACCCCACAAATTAACTTTAATGGTATCGAAGGTTTTCGTAAGCACACTGAAGACTTGTATAAAATTCAAGAAAACTTATCGAGCGGTAAACGGGTTAATAAACCTGGTGATGATCCTGTAGCCGCAGCACGCATTTACACTTTAGATAAGTCGATTAAACAACTCGATCAATTTAACGTCAATGGTCGGTATGCACAGGGTAAGCTGGAGTTAGAAGACACGGCGTTAACTAACTTCACAGATGTGATGCAGCGTATTCGAGAGTTGACTATCTATGGTATGAACGATACACAAAATGTGAATGGACGCCAGGCTATTGCTGCTGAAATGCGGGGGCTGTTAGAAAATTTAAAAGCATTAGCGAATACACAGGACAGCAATGGGGAATATATTTTTTCTGGTGATAAATCAACCACGCCTGCCTATCAAGCAGTAACGGCAGCGAATGTCACTCAGTTATCGACGGGATTACAAGCGCCTCAACCGACTAATTACTTTACGGTGGGTGCAGGAGCAGCGGTAACGGTTAATCGAATTGATGGAACGACGGTCAATCCCATGGTTGCTGTTGGAGAAATTATCGATAATTTTAACGCCAAAATTTATACGCTAAATCCCACTACTCAAGCTTACGAAGATGCTGATGGCGAGCCACTGTTTGCTTACACAGGTGCTCACTCAGGCGCTCGTTTTGTACAAATTGCTCCAGACAACGATCATGTTGATAACGCCAACGATGGTGGTGATGCTTCCAGGGTTCGTGTCTCGGATATGGGTGCAAAGACTTTTGGTTTTTATGATAAAACCTCGTCCACACCTTGGCAACCTGCTTATGCGGCCGATAAAAATCCTCAACTTAATTACAATGTATTTGATACCATGCGTGAGTTGGTGAGCCAGTTTGAAACGGGGCAATCAGGCATTGGTGCGACTGTAGGAAATACACGTTTAGACGATTTTTTGGCTGAAATTGATACGGCAATGGAATTTGTAAGACAAACACAGGCGGATGTTGGTACGCGCTTGCAGCGTATTGATATGCAGAATGCCATGAATCAAGATTTTAAATTAGGATTAACCAATAATCTTGCTTTGGTGAGAGATCAGGATATGGTCACGGGAATTAATCAATACCAAAAAACCTTAACCAGTTTGCAGATGTCTCAGCAAACCTTTGCTAAGCTTAGTATGTTGTCATTATTTAATTATATTCGTTAACAATCGTTATCGAGTTAAAAGACTATGTCATCCTTGGGTGTTTGGTCTATTGGCTTAACGCTGTTGCTTTCAATGGGTTTGTCTTTGGTGGAAACCGACAAACTCATCGCGCTGGCTAAAGGTGTAGAGCAAGCAGGTCTGATTGAATCGCCTAAGTCGCCGCCAGTATTACCGCCAGCAGTATGGCATCAGCCGCCGAAACTTGACCAGCCGAGACAGACACTGAGTCAATTAGATGCCTTCGTGAGCGAAGTGGAGCAGCTTTGGGCAGAGGAAACCCGTTTGTCTTCTCCCACCATGTTAGTGCAATATTCGGATGATAAACGATCTCGTTCGCTCATTGATCTAAAAGAAGGTAAGCTGATCGTTGAGCATTTTGTCACATCCGATGCGGAATCTAATATGTTGCGTGTTTTGTCTAATGCTTTATTAACCCCCAATGATCCGCGACAAGTTGATTTACGGAAGGTACAAATTTTTTCTCGCTCTGAGACTCCTTTTTTGTTGGGTCAGCTAGTCGATGCTTTGGGCAAACCGATTGATACACGAACTAAAGCTGACCAATTCTCCGCCTGGGCAGTGGTGAATAAAAAGCAGCAAATCAAGACTCATGCGGGCGATATCTATCGCATCGAATTGCCCTTAGACGCTAATCATAAACAGGTTCGTGCGGCTCGATTTTCTCGTTATATCGAAGCCGCTTCGCAAGAGTTTGGCGTTGACCTTAACTTACTTTATGCGATTGCTGAAACAGAAAGTCACTTTAATCCTTTTGCTGTTAGCCGCACGGGTGCTTTAGGGGTGATGCAAATTATGCCAGATAGAGCTGGGCGCGATGCCATAAAGTTACTTACCGGAGTGGATCGGCAGCCCAGTTATCAAGAGCTAACCGACCCCAAAACCAATATTCGTTTGGGGGCTGCTTATTTAGCCATGCTTCAACAGCACTATCTGAAAGAAATTGAACATCCTCGTAGCCGAGAATACGCGGTGATTGCTGCTTATAACGGTGGCGCCAATCGTGCCATATCGGTATTTGCCGACAATAAAACCCGCGCTGTCAATGCAATCAATGCATTACCGCCACAAATGGTGTATGATTCGATTAAAAGACGTCATGCCAGTGCAGAGACGCGGGGCTACATCGAGAAAGTTACCACAGCGAAAAGTCGCTACAGCAATAGGGTTTAGTATGTTTGATGGAAAATCGATTCTGATCACTGGAGGAACGGGTTCTTTCGGTAAAAAGTATGTTAAGACACTGCTCACTCATTATTCTCCCAAACGACTCATTATTTTCTCTCGTGATGAGTTAAAACAATTTGAAATGCAACAGGAATACAATCATCACTGTATGCGCTATTTTTTAGGCGATGTGCGTGATAAAGATCGCTTAAAACAAGCTATGCGCGGTGTGGATTATGTCATTCATGCAGCGGCGTTAAAGCAAGTTCCCGCAGCCGAATACAATCCGACCGAGTGTATTCGCACCAATATTCATGGTGCAGAAAACGTTATTCATGCTGCGCTTGAAAATGATGTCGAAAAAGTGATTGCCTTATCGACTGATAAAGCGGCGAATCCGATTAATCTCTATGGAGCCACTAAGCTAGCTTCAGATAAATTATTTGTCGCTGCGAATAATATTGCGGGTGGTAGGAAAACATCATTCAGTGTGGTGCGTTATGGTAATGTGGTTGGTTCGCGCGGTTCGGTGGTTCCTTTTTTCGAAAAACAAATAGCCGACGGTGTCGATGCCCTACCCATTACCGACGTGCGTATGACTCGTTTTTGGATTTCGTTACAGCAAGGTGTTGATTTTGTACTTAAGAATTTTGTGCGCATGCAAGGCGGTGAAATTTTTGTGCCGAAAATTCCTTCGATTCGCATTGTTGATTTAGCCCAAGCCATGGCACCAGGCTTCGCTATGAAAGAAGTGGGTATTCGCCCAGGTGAAAAATTGCACGAAATCATGTGTCCCGCTGATGATTCTCACTTAACCGTTGAGTATCCCGATCATTATGTATTGCAACCAACCATTAAGTTTCATGGTGCCGATCGGAATTATTACCACAATGCGTTAGGTGAAATTGGTGTTCCAGTTCAGCAAGGTTTTGAGTATCACTCTGGTACGAATCCCCATTTTTTAACGCCTGAAGAAATTCGCGTTTTTAATGCTCAGGCAATGGCATGATTCCTTACGGTCGCCAGCAGATAGATCAAGCTGATATTGATGCAGTCACAGCGGTCTTAACTTCAGAATTCTTGACCCAAGGATCTGCAGTGCCTGCCTTCGAGAAGGCAGTGGCACAAGTTGTCGGCGCTAAGTATGCTGTTGCTATGAACAGTGCGACATCTGCTTTGCATGTGGCTTGTTTAGCATTAGGATTAGGCGAGGGTGATTATCTTTGGACAACACCCAATACCTTTGTGGCTTCGGCAAACTGTGCTTTGTATTGTGGCGCAAGCGTTGATTTTGTAGATATTAATGCAGATAGCTTGAATATCAGCGTAGAGGTGTTAGCCAATAAATTAGTTGAAGCTGATAAATTCGGGAAGTTGCCTAAAATTGTCGTGGCCGTGGATTTTGCTGGTCGTCCTTGTGACTGGCCAGCGTTGAGACACTTGGCAAATCAGTATGGTTTTTTTCTTATCGATGATGCCTCTCATGCCATTGGTTCGGATTATGACGGTCAAATGCTCGGTGGAACTGAGTGGGCTGATATCACGATTTTCAGTTTTCATCCCGTCAAAATCATTACCACCGCTGAAGGCGGTATGGCGCTCACTCAGTCTGATGCGTTAGCTGAGAAGTTACGTCTATTGCGTAGTCATGGCATCACTCGTGATCCTGCTTGGTTAGAACAACCCGATACGGGACTGTGGTATTACGAACAGCAAGCACTGGGCTTTAATTACCGTATGACTGATATTCAGGCGGCATTGGGCTTGAGTCAGCTTAAGCATTTAACTGAATGGATTGGGCGACGTAGACAGTTAGCCCACCAGTATCAAACGCAGTTGGCTGAACTTCCGCTTATTTTGCCAGCATTCGACAAATTAGCGCATTCGGCATGGCATTTATACGTCATTCAATTAGATGTGGCAAAAACAGAGCTCAGTCGTCGTTTTGTCTTTGATGCATTGCGTGCTGTCAATATTGGCGTCAATGTGCATTATCTTCCCGTTTATTGGCAGCCTTACTACCGTCATCTCGGCTTTGCAAAAGGGCTTTGTCCTAATGCTGAATCCTATTATCAGCGTGCGATTTCAATTCCGATGTACTCTGGATTATCAGACGAGGATCAATCTAAAGTAGTTAACTGTTTAGCCACTATTTTGAGTGCTTAGCATGAATATGATCTGTGTGTGGCAGTCCGAAAAACACAGCGCTTTTACCGATTTGATTTATTTTGAACACTGTTGGTGGTGTGCGTTCCGTGAAGGTTCAACGCACATGTCGCTGGATGGTACCATTCGTGTCATGATATCACTAGATGGAAATGACTGGCAAACACAATCGGTATTCACGTGGCATGGTGGCGATTTGCGTGATCCTAAGTTTTCGATCCGTCCCGATGGAGCACTGTTATTAGCAGCAGGTATGCGCTGGTCAACACCCGTTAATGCACGAGAAACCATCTATTCATTAGGCTTTGTATTCGATTCTGACAAGCAGGCGTGGCAAGAGCCGATAATCGATGTCATGGGTAAGGCAACCTGGCGTTGGGCACCGACTTGGTATGAAGATAGCGCTTATGTAGTAGGCTATGCAGGTCGAGATCGGCAAGGTTGCTTGTATCAATCGAAAGACGGTCTGCGCTGGTGTGTTAATATCGCCCCTTTTTTTCCACCAAGCTCTGTTTTTACCAACGAGTCATCACTTGCTTTTGATGCGAATGGTGCAGCTTATTGTTTAACGCGTCGTGATGCCATGCAAGGCGCTGTGGCTTTATTGGGCAGCGCCCAACCGCCTTATGAAAATTGGCAATGGCGCAAAACCAACACTGCTTTAGGTGGTCCTAAGCTATTGCGATTGTCTAACGGTGAATGGATTGCTGCTTTTAGAAAAATCAATTACCGACGGGGTACAGCTTGCACGCTGATTCAAAAGCTGGATGTGAAAACTGCTAGGTTCAAGCCTTGGCTCAGCCTACCATCGGGTGGTGATACCAGTTATCCTGGCTTGGTTGAGTCCGGTGGGCGCTTGTTGGTGAGTTATTACTCATCGCACGAAGGACATCAAGCACGCATTTATTTAGCCGATATTCCTCTTAGGTTCAAAAAAAGAAGCTGGAGGTTCAGATGAAGTTGTGTGTGATTCCTGCCCGTGGCGGCAGTAAGCGTATTCCACGAAAAAATATAAAACCCTTTTTTGGCAAGCCCATGCTGGCTTACCCCATACAGGCAGCTTTGCAGAGTGGTTTATTTGACGCGGTGGTGGTGAGTACCGAAGATGCTGAAATTGCAGAAGTCGCGCGAAGCTATGGTGCTTTACCTCTTGCTCGTCCTAGTCAATTGGCTGATGATTTTACACCTACCGTGCCTGTGATTGCTGATGCCATTCATCAACTAGTCAATACCCAGATTCAGCAAGTGTGTTGCATTTATCCCTGTACTCCTTTATTGACTTCAGAAACTTTAATTAAAGCGCATCAGTTATTAACAGAGGTGGAACAGCCTTATGTGTTTCCAGTAGTTTCCTTTCCAGCAGCACCGCAATTAGCACTTAAACGCAGTCAATCAGGCAGTATGGTGCCATTATTTAATATGGCGGAGAATGTTCGCACTCAAGATTTAGAGCCAGCTTATTTCGATGCGGGTCAGTTTTACTGGGGTAGGGTGGATGCATGGATTCAAGGGTTGAATATTCACCAACATGGTTATGGTATGCCAATTGCTTCATCACAGGCCGTTGATATTGACACCTTAGAAGATTGGCAATTAGCCGAGATCTTTTACAGTCTGCTATCGGAAAAACAGATGCTTGACGGGTTATAATGCACTCATGAATAAGGAACGTGAGATGACCCACAAAAAACTTCCCATTGGTATTCAAACCTTTTCCGAAATTCGAGAAGGTAATTATTACTACGTCGATAAAACGCCATTAATTTTAGATTTAATCGACAACGGCAAGCATTACTTTCTCTCACGTCCGCGTCGATTTGGTAAGTCGCTCATGCTTGATACCATTGCCGAACTCTTTGAAGGTAATAAGGCGCTTTTTAATGGTTTGTATGCGCAAAACCATCGGGATTGGAGCAAAACAGCACCCGTGTTGCGGTTTAGTTTTGGTGGTGGGCAGGTCAGGCAAGCAGATGATTTAAGTATGTTCATCATGAATGGACTTAGCTTAAATCAACGACGATTAAACTTGTCTTGTATGCATTTAGATGAGAGAAACATTCCTGGCTGTTTTGCACACCTAATTCAAAGTGCTCATGAACAAACAGGCAAAAAAGTGGTTATCTTAATCGACGAATACGACAAACCCATTCTCGATAACATCACCAAGCCTGAACTCGCTCGTGAAATGCGTGAGGGCTTACGCAATTTTTATTCAGTGATTAAAGATAACGACGCACACATTCAATTTGCTCTGCTAACAGGGGTGAGTAAGTTCAGTAAGGTCAGCTTGTTTTCGGGGCTAAACCATTTGAAAGACATTACCATCGATGCTCGATATAGTGCAATTTGTGGTTACACCGATGAAGATGTGGATAGTGTATTTGCACCCGAGTTGACGGGCTTAGACAGAGATGAGATCCGTCGTTGGTACAACGGTTACAACTGGACAGGAACATCCGTCTACAATCCCTTTGATTTGCTGTTATTATTTGACAAGCGTGAATTTAGAAACTATTGGTTCGAGACGGGTACACCAACCTTTTTAGTCGATTTGCTGACCAGTCGCCATACCTTTACGCCCGACCTTGCGAAAGTAGTCGCTATGGATGATTTATTGTCGAGCTTCGATGTGGATGCTATTGCCACCGAAGCTTTACTCTTTCAAGCAGGTTATTTAACCATCGCGGAAAAAATGCACTTTGGTGGTGCCATGATTGAGTACACCCTTGAGTATCCCAACAGAGAAGTTGAAGCTAGCTTAAACATGGTGATGTTGCAACGCTTAATGGGCGATATTTCAGCACCTAGCAAGCACGTCGGTCAGTTATATCGTATGCTGCTCAAAAATGACTTTAATGCGTTAAAACAAGTATTTATATCACTCTATGCCAGCATCCCCAACGACTGGTACCGCAATAATCCAATCGCCCAGTTTGAAGGCTACTACGCCAGTGTGTTTTACAGCTACTTTGCTAGCATTGGGCTAGAGATTCGTTTAGAAGATGTCACCAATCGTGGTCGTATTGACATGACGGTGCTTTTTAATAACCAAATTTACATCATCGAATTTAAAGTAGTTGAAACAGCTCCCGAAGGCAAGGCGATGGAACAATTAAAAGCCCGCAACTACGCCGAAAAATACCAATCCCACCAACAACCCATTCACCTAATGGGTGTTGAGTTTAGCAAAGAGGCTAAAGGCTTGGTGGGGTTTGAGGTGGAAAGTTTTGGCGCGTAAGTTGTTTTGCCAAAAAACATAGTTAAAAACATCAAACCCATCAATTGTAAATTGTGAGTCCATGATGCTGGGAAGGTCTTTACTGATCAAAATGTTAAAAGTATTTGTTCTGGTAGTGGGCTAGCACCCAAGTATAGGGATGATGTGTTGTGAAAAAAGCTAAGTTTGATATTACAAGTGGCAAAGTACTGAATTTGGCTATGCTGACTGGTTAGTGTGTATACGAGAGAGAGTTTTGAAAAACTATGCTATTATCGCTTCAAAACGACGTAAAAAGATCTGAAAATGAGACTAACTCCCTTCCAACAATCCCAATTGAAAGCAATAACTCACGAAGTTTGTGGAGACGATGCACAAGTTTTTATCTTTGGTTCTAGGCTAGACAAAAACAAAAAGGGTGGAGATATTGATTTACTCATTAAACTCAATCAAGAAGTCAACAACCCAGCTTGGGTAATTGCGAAAGTCCAGGCAAAGGCAATGATTAAGCTCGGAGAGCAAAAAATTGATGTATTGATTGACGCGCCTAACCTAGCTCGTCTGCCGATTCATGATATTGCGTTAAGTCAAGGAGTCTTGTTGTGACAGATACACTAAAAGTTCGTTTAAGCTTCTTGGCGCGTGTTGTTGGCAAAGAAATTGACCATTTACTGATTTCTCAACAGCTAGTTTTTAACCCGTGCTTTTCATTAGAACAGGCTCAATCTTTAGCATTAGATGCTGATCTGTCAATTAAAGTGGAAGCATTTTTAAGCCGCTTTGCACGATTGCAAGATACCGTGGGTGATAAATTGTTACCCACCTGGCTGACAGCCTTAAATGAACCTATTGGTGCCGCTATTGATAACTTAAATAAAGCGGAAAAATTAGCTGTGTTAGCATCCGTTGAAGAGTGGTTAGCTGTTCGTAGCCTGAGAAATCAGATGGTTCACGAGTACATTGAATCGCTTGATGTGCTAACCAACGCCTTGAATCAAGCTAATGAGCATGTAACACTGATTGTGAATTGTGCAACTTCAATCATTGAGGATTGTCGTAGTCGAGGGTGGCTCGAGCATTAGGTTGGTTATAGAGTGGTAAACGAGATGCCTGGTTACTTTATACTTGTCTTGACATGAAAACTGCAGGTAACTGGTCAGTAAAACATAAGTTGGAAGGATCCGATGTGTTGAAATGGAAAGAAAACCCTTGCGATGAGCGTTTATTACCTGAATAGAATGTCGGCTTCGAGCGTATGCCCACGTCGATTGTTTAGGCTATACGTTCATGAACACATCAAAGAACCCCATACGCTTTATATTTTTATTGTTAGTGATTCTGGACTGATGCGTAAATACCAAGCGAAAAATTTTGTAGACTCAAGAAGTCGTTTTGTTTTTGTAGAAACCGCAGAGCTTGCACAAGCATAGTAACAAGATTATACCATTTGTTGGGGGTTGAGTTTAGCAAAAAAGCTAAAGGCTTGCTGGGGTTTGAGGTAGAAAGTTTTGGCGCGTAAATTGCTAAATATATTGCCAATTAATTGTATTTGGAATAATGACTCATGACCACACACTATAAAACAGAGCAAGAAGCCTTTTGGGCTGGGCAATTTGGTAACGATTATATTGCTCGTAATCAAAGTGAACACTTGTTGGCGGGGAATTTAGCATTCTTTGCCAAGGTGTTGGCACGGACTGAAGGAGTCGCTTCTATTTTGGAAATGGGCGCGAATATTGGCATGAATTTGCGCGCGTTATCGCCCCTAATGCCTAGTGCTCAGCTGCATGCCATAGAAATTAATCATCAAGCGGCAGAGGTTTTGCGGTGCTTGTCTTTTGTTAACTCCATTTACGAAGGGTCTATTCTGAACTATCCAGTCGAACAAGAGTTTGATTTGGTTTTTACCAAAGGTGTATTAATTCACCTAGCGCCCGAAATCTTGCCAGACGTTTACGATAAGATGGTCGAAGCCTCATCGCGTTATGTGCTGATTGCTGAATATTACAATCCAAGCCCAGCTGAAATTCCCTATCGTGGTCATAGTAATAAAATGTTTAAGCGAGATTTTGCTGGTGAGTTGATGGATCGTCATCCTAAGATGAAACTCATTGACTATGGCTTTCTCTATCGTCGCGATGTCAATTGGCCACAAGATGACATTACCTGGTTTTTAATGGAAAAACGCTAATGCGAATCGCCTTTCGTGTTGATGCGGCATTAGCGATTGGCACAGGGCATGTCATGCGTTGTTTGACACTGGCGCATGAATTGCGCGAGCAGGGTGCAAATTGTCTGTTTATTTGCCGCCAACACCAAGGACATTTGGCACAGCTGATCGAACAAAGAGGGTTTCTCTGTCATTTACTGGCTTTATCTGAAACCCCTTATTTGTCTCAGGCAGACGATGTGGCACACGCTGCTTGGTTGGGGGCATCTTGGCAGCAAGATGCGCAGCAAACGCTCGCTTTATTAGCAGAGCCAGTTGATTGGTTGGTTATTGATCACTATGCGATTGATGCTCGTTGGCAAACATTGGTTAAAGCGGGTTATCAGCGTTTGCTGGTGATTGATGATTTAGCAGACAGAAAGCACCTTGCCGACGTGTTGTTAGATCAAACCTATGGTCGTCAAGTTGCCGATTATCAATCACTCGTACCAAAACAGTGTCAATTACTGTTAGGGTCAGGATATGCGCTGTTAAGAGCCGAGTTTGTCAAGTGGCGCGATGCGAGCTTAAAGCGTAGAAAGCTTCAAACGAGTATTCAAAGCATTTTGATTAGTATGGGAGGTGTGGACGCCCACAATCATAGCGCAAAAATTTTAGAAAGCATCAACCAACTTGACCTACCTAAAACGCTAAATCTGACCGTTGTTCTGGGTTCAACCGCGCCACATTTACAAGAAGTTCAACACTTAGTGAGTACAATGAATTATTCAACACAGGTATTAACCGATGTTGACAATATGGCAGAACTGATGGCGAATGCAGATTTAGCCATTGGTGCAGCTGGCTCAACCACATGGGAGAGGGCTTGTTTAGGCTTACCTAGCTTGTTATTCTGTTTAGCAGACAACCAACGTCCGAGTATTGAAGCCGTAGCTACTCAAGGTGGTGCTTGGTTTATTCGGGAAGTTAATCAGCTGGATTATGCGCTAGGCGTGTTATTTAGCATGCCAGAACGATTAGCTCAAATGCAGAGGCTAGCCAGTCAGCTTACTAATGGACTTGGTGTTCACAAGGTTTCTAGTTTGTTATTGCATACGCCATTAACCCTAATTCCTGTTTCTTTAGAAGACAGTCAAACACTATTCGAGTGGCGTAATCATCCTTCTATTCGTTCAGTGAGTTTGCAACAGGCAGCTTTGCAATTTGAGGACCATCAACAGTGGGTCGCATCATCATTAGGCAATCCCAATCGTGTTATGTGGATGGCTTATTTTGGTGACACTAAAGTAGGCATGATTCGTTTCGATCGCTCGCACCAACTCAGTCAAGAAGGTGAAGTTTCACTTTATCTAGCACCGAATCAACAAGGAAAGGGTCTGGGAAAACAGTTGTTGATAGCGGGTGAGCAAGCTGTTGTAAGGCATTGGCCGAATATCGAACTGATTAAGGCACAAGTGTTAGCAAACAATCAAGCATCCGTTAATTTATTTACTCATGCCCAGTATCAAGCAACTTTGTACACATTTCAAAAGCAGGTTAATTATGAATCCCTTCATTCACATTAATGGGCGAGCCATTGGTTCGGATTATGAACCCTATGTTATTGCTGAAATGTCGGCTAATCATAATGGTGATCTTAATAATGCGTTAAATATCATTAAAATGGCAAAATACTCTGGCGCAGACGCAGTGAAATTGCAAACCTATCGTCCCGATACCATTACGATGGATATGAAAACGCCTGATTTTATGATCGAAGGTGGCTTATGGGGCGGACAAAGTCTTTATGAGCTTTACGAGTCTGCTTATATGCCATGGGATTGGCATAAACCTTTATTTGATTATGCACGAGAAGTTGGCATAACCATTTTTAGTTCTCCATTCGATTCGACTGCGGTAGATTTGCTTGAAGACTTAAATGCACCTGCTTATAAAATTGCGAGCTTTGAAGCCGTCGATTTGCCACTCATTCGCTACGTTGCCAGTACCAAAAAACCAATGATTATTTCTACGGGCATGGCTGATGCGCAAGAAATTCAAGAAGCTGTCGATACTGCTAGAAGCGCAGGGTGCGAAGAGCTTGTGTTACTGCACTGCGTCAGTGGTTATCCTGCACCCAGTGATGATTACAACCTACACACCATCACTGATATGCAGCAACGGTTTGGAGTTCCCGTTGGCTTGTCGGATCATACCTTAGATAACACCACCGCCATTGCTAGCGTTGCCTTAGGGGCTTGTGTGATTGAAAAGCATGTTACGTTAGATCGTTGCGGTGGTGGGCCTGATGATAGTTTTTCTCTCGAACCTGTTGAATTAAAAGCGCTATGCGATGGCGCCAAAACAGCCTGGCGTGCCTTAGGTCAAGTCAATTATGCCCGTAAGTCGAGCGAACAAGCCAATGTTAAATTTCGTCGTTCTTTGTATGTGGTTAAGCCATTGCAAGCAGGAGAGAGGATTACTGCAGAACATATCAAAAGCCTTCGCCCTGGTTATGGGTTAGCACCCAAGTATTGGGATGAGGTGATGGGTAAAGTGGTTGTTAGAGATGTCTTTACTGGGGAAGCCCTTTGTTGGGATATGTTCTCCTCGTGAAGAATTTGATGTGGTTATTGCGTGCTATTAAACAAAAAATGAATTAATTGATAAGGCTCACTTATGTTAACTTGGAAAAACAATGTGTTTGGTGAATCTTACTCGCCTGAAATCAACAAAGATACCTTTGAAAAAGTACCATCTAAAGTCGTTTTTGATCGTTTCCTTCGCAAAGACCTTGAGGCTAATCATGTTCTTTACATTGTTGTGGGTTCTGATTCTGGGCTATTGGCTCACTATGTGAATGAGCAGTTTAAGCTAACTGGCAGTCGCTTTATTTTCATTGATTTACCTGAAGTGGTAGAAAAATTTCAAGATTTATTTCTAATAAAGGATAGCGAATCGCCTCTAAAAAGTAAAAAGAAAAAAAGAGGAGGTATTGAGCATAAAGCAGCACCGTTTATTCAATTTATGACGCAGGGAGAGGCACTTTCAACGGTTATACGTGAAGTGGGCGGTTATGATGAGTACTTATTACGTCGCCAAATCAGTGTGATCAAGTCGATGGCTGTTTTAGAAAAAAATTATGCTGACTATCAGGCGATGTTTACCGATTATGAAAGACAACTAATAAGCCTGCAAATGTCTAACAACTCCAGCTCAGTTAGACGTTTCATGAACGCCATGTTGCGTGATGTTTCCGATATGATTTATCCAGTCAAAATTATGAAAGATTATTATCAAGGAAAAACTTTTGTTTTATTGGGAGGAGCGCCATCATTACCTAAGATTTTTCCTTGGTTGAAAGAACATCGTAGAGATGTTGTGGTGCTTGCAGCAAGCCGAATTGCAGGTCGATTAAAGCAGGAGCATATCGTGCCTGATTATTTTGTTGCCGTAGATCCAGATCCAGAAATGTTAGACTACAGCCGAGATCTGTTTGAATTTGCTGATAAAAGCGTATTGATTACTTCTAATCATTTAGCTCCAAACGTAATGGGACAGTGGGCGGGCAGAAATCTGTATATGCGTAACCGTTTCAGTTTTAAAGAGGTTCCTGAAGAAGAGCAAGGAAATTTGCCTGGTTCAGGTCCTACAGTTATGAATTCAGCGATCATGCTTGCGGGTTACATGGGGGCTAAGCAGATCATCTTGAGCGGTGTTGATTTTTGTTACGATCCTTCAGGTCAAAGTCATGAATCATCTAGCTTAGAAAGTAAAATTGGACGCTACTTTCGTTATGGTGGTCACCAAGTTGAAACCTATTCTGGCTTAATGGCAGAAACCGATGCACAAATGTTGGCAGCAAGTCGGGGTTTACATGATCAAGTTGCTTGGTTGTTAGAAACTATGCCAGAAATTACTATTTTGAATATTAATCCTTTTGCCACTAAAGTAGAAGGGATAGAGTTGACTGATGCTTCAACATTAATTTCTCCCGATCCTATATCTTCAGAAATAAGAGAAGGAGCTTGGCAATTGACAGAAGTGTCAACTAAATCTTACCGTAAACTCATAGAGCAACAGGTGATAAAGGTTGTTGATAAGCATAAGAAACGTCTTGATAAGGTGGTTCAATTTTCTAAAAAGGGTATTCAATTAACGTTGTTAATGCATAACACCCAGGATCCTCGTTTTTCAGTTTGGGTTAGAGATATTAAGAAGTACCGCTTAGACGTTGAGAAGACTCTTGGTGAAGATCTCTTTATGTTGTTTGATTATGCCTATTTTGATTACGTAAAGTTAATTGAACCTTTGAATGATGCTCATCAAACCTTAGAGCAAACTTTAGCAACCATGAAAGCTTATTTTTCAGCTGTTGAAAAGTCATCAGTGGAGTTTATTGCTCAGCTCATGGAAGTTAGAAAAACGGCTCTTTGGCGTCTAAAAGAGTGTGATTGTCAATTGTCATCGGAATTGGTTGAATATTGGATTGATCAACAATTACCTGGACGTTTTCAAGCATGGCTATCTAGATGTGATTCTGTCGTTTTAAATGTCGATGAACAGGCTTTAATCGCAAAAGCGGAACAAGCTTTTCAAGAATTATTGTCAGAAAAAGTACCTTCATTCAAGGCGTATTATGAGAATACACATCAACAATTAACGAGTTTATGGAGTCACGCAAAAGCTGCAATCCAAGCGAAAGAGTGTGAAAGGGTCAAAGACATCTCAGATTACCTAAAAGGCATTAACAATGAAGAGTTTCAACAATTAGCCCATTATTTAGATGCATTTTTGGCAAAAGAGAAAGAAGATTGGTCTAGCTTGGATCAGTCTCTAGCCGTCATTACGCATGAGCGTCTAGTTGTACCGGCATTACAAATTAAGTTAGATGCGGCACTGATGCGTAAAGATGTTGCTATGATTCTTCATACGCTTGAAGATTTGTCTGTGTATGATGCTTATTATTTGTACTTATTTGCTAAGGTAGCTCCTTTGCTTGGTCAAGCACACTTAACTATCCCTGCATTTATCCATTATTTGCGGGCGCGCCCTAAAGATAGCTTGGCTTTATGGGATTTTTGGAGTTGGTTACAACAGCATGACGAGCGTGAGCATATGCACGATTTGATAGAGTTTATTCATCATTTTGAGTTGAATGAGCCAGAGTTGCTAAGTCAAATAGAGGGCTATCTAGTCAAGAATTGATCTGATTGTTAGGTTATAACCTGTTGAAATTCATTGTCTTATTTTTTTTGTTTTTGTGTTTTTGATGTTGTTTTAACGCTTGCTGTTTTTTTTAATTTTTTTGCTCAAGCTTTTTAGAAACTGGTCGATATTATCATCAAGCAGATCGAAAGATCGCGACAACAACTAAGACGAGGAATTTGTCATGGGAATGGTAATCAACACGAACATTGGTTCAGAAAATGCGATTCGTTTGTTAGACAAAACATCGCGCAGTCAAGCAATTAGTATGGATCGCTTAACTTCAGGTTTGCGCATTAACGGTTCAAGCGATGATGCTGCGGGTTTGTCGGTCGTCACTAATATGAACTCTCAGTCTAGAGGTTTGAATATGGCGGTACGTAATGCTAATGATGGTATTGCTATGTTGCAAACCATGGATGGCGCTATGGAAGAAGTGGTGAATATGTTGCAACGCCAACGCGAGTTGTCGGTTCAGGCAATGAACGGAACTTATACGGATGCGCAACGTAATGATATGAACGCGGAGTTTTCGCAGCTAGCACAAGAGATTACTCGTGTTGGTGTAACTACTAAATTTAATGGTACGGCGGTTCTGCAAAGCATGGATAGTGCGAGGTTTCAAGTTGGTTGGGAAAATGGTGCGAACAACAAGATTGGCTCTGGGCAATTGGATTTATCGATTAGCGTGAGTGATATTGCATTATCGGTAGGCGGTCAAAGTATTGGTGGTTCGGCGGGTAATGCGTCAGCTGCTCTATCGGTGATTAGCAATATTTTGTCTCAAATCCAAACGGGTCGCGCTAAATGGGGTGCCTTGATGAATCGTTTGGACTATTCGGTAAACAATTTGCAGAACATTGATAAAAACATTAAGTTTTCACGTAGTCAAATTCAAGATGCCAACTATGCTCAAGAGTCAGCTAACTTAGCACGCACACAGGTATTGAGTCAGGCGGGCATGAGTATGTTG
Source organism: uncultured Francisella sp. (assembly GCA_964416645.1). Lineage (GTDB taxonomy): Bacteria > Pseudomonadota > Gammaproteobacteria > Thiomicrospirales > Thiomicrospiraceae. Next base: position 22,689 of record CAYQEZ010000013.1, read on the forward strand.
TCGCAAAGTAATCAAAACTCGCAAAATGTTTTATCTTTACTGAGATAATCAAGGTAATTACAACTTGTATTGACAATACGTTGTGTGCTGTCATAACATTTAAGTGGTTAGTATACTGAGGAGAATGGTTATGCAAGTTGAGCGTATGGGTATCGGTAGTGATGCTGCTCAGGTTGCTGCCTTGAACCCAGTAAAAGCAAAACTGGTGAACACTGTTCAAGCTAATATGTCTTCAGCAGATGTTCATTCTTTTGGTGCTTCACAGCAAATTGAAAACCGAGCGTTACAAACTGAGCAGAAGTTAGAGGCGGAAAAAGCAAAACTGCAGCAACAGTTAGATCAAGCAAATGAGCAGCTGAAGCTGAATATGAGTAGTATCAGATTTAAGACAGACGATGCTACAGGTAGATCAGTTGTTACCATTTATGACATGATAACCGATGAAGTGATTCGTCAGTTGCCTTCCGAAGATGCTTTGACTAACGCACAGCGTATCGCTGAGTTTTTGAATCAAGACAAGAAGATCAGGTCGGATGTTTCAGGGATGATATTTGATGACAAGGTCTGACTTTTATTATTTTAAATGACTCTCACCAAGCCGCGTTAAATACTTAACGCGGTTTTTTTATTTTTGTGTTAAAAAAAGTTAAAGAAAAAGCTGCCAGTGTCGATAACTTATTTGACGGCGGGAAACACTGCTGAAAGTAAAAAAATCCTAATGAATTTAGGAAGTTAAGCACACACAAGGAGTTTTATCATGGCAATGGTAATTAACACAAATATTGGTTCAGAAAACGCGATTCGCTTATTAGACAAAACCTCACGTAGTCAAGCAATTAGTATGGATCGCTTGACCTCAGGTATTCGCCTTAACTCATCTAAAGATGACGCAGCTGGTTTGTCTGTTGTAACCAATATGAATGCGCAAACGCGAGGACTTAATATGGCAGTTCGTAATGCCAATGATGGCATTGCGATGATTCAAGTAATGGATGGTGCTGTAGAAGAAGTGGTGAATATGTTGCAGCGCCAGCGGGAATTATCAGTCCAAGCGATGAATGGAACATATACTGACGCGCAACGTGGTGATATGAATGCCGAGTTTTCTCAATTAAACCAAGAAATTGCACGGATTGGATTAACAACGAAATTTAATGGTGTTAATGTACTACAAAGTTTAGATAGCACCAAGTTTCAAGTAGGTTGGGAAAATGGAGCCAATAACAAAATTGGTTCTGGTCAATTAGATATGTTTATTAGTTTGAGCGATATTGTCTTATCATTAGCCGCTCAAAGTATTGGAGGTTCTGCAGGTAATGCCTCTGCGACATTGTCAGCGATAAGTGATATTTTATCTCAGGTGCAAACAAGTCGTGCACGCTGGGGTGCGTTAATGAACCGCTTAGATTATACAGTGAATAACTTGCAGAATGTATCTAAAAACATCAGTGCTTCTCGTAGTCAGATTTTGGATACGAATTATGCCCAAGAGTCAGCCAACTTAGCACGTACACAAGTGTTACAACAAGCGGGTATGAGTATGTTGTCACAAAGTAATCAAATGTCACAAAACGTTATGTCATTGCTCAAATAGTATCAACCGTAAAAATGCTTAGTGCTGCGCTAACTCGGCACTAAGCGAGTGAGATGTGTTGATAAGGAGAATTTAAGATGAATGCAATGTTACGTCAACGTTTTTTGCAACAATATGCGCAAACCAGTGTACAAACAGGTGTCGAGAATGCAACACCCCATCGTCTTGTGCAAATGCTTTATGAAGGAGCGCTCGACAGAATTGCTCAAGCTAAAGGGGCTATGTTGCGTAAAGATATGGAAGCAAAGGCAAACCTAACAAACCGTGTGATGGATATTATTGCGCATCTTCAATTCTCTTTGGAGCTAGAAAAAGGTGGTGAAGTTGCAGAGAATTTATATCGTTTGTATGACTATATGAACCGCCAAGTCTTTGCTGCTAGCCGTAATAATGATCCTGCTAAACTGGAAGAAGTTGCTTCTTTGATTCGAGAAATTAAATCTGCTTGGGATGAAATGCCCGAAGAATATAAACGTCTGAGTAAAGACGAAATAGTGAAAATGGCTCTTCAATAAATTGTTTTCCAATGACAAGAATTGTCTTGTGTGTTTTGCCGCCTTAGGGCGGTTTTTTTTATTTTGTGTTAAAAAAAGTTAAAGAAAAAGCTGCCAGTGTCGATAACTTATTTGACGGCGGGAAACACTGCTGAAAGTAAAAAAATCCTAATGAATTTAGGAAGTTAAGCACACACAAGGAGTTTTATCATGGCAATGGTAATTAACACAAATATTGGTTCAGAAAACGCGATTCGCTTATTAGACAAAACCTCACGTAGTCAAGCAATTAGTATGGATCGCTTGACCTCAGGTATTCGCCTTAACTCATCTAAAGATGACGCAGCTGGTTTGTCTGTTGTAACCAATATGAATGCGCAAACGCGAGGACTTAATATGGCAGTTCGTAATGCCAATGATGGCATTGCGATGATTCAAGTAATGGATGGTGCTGTAGAAGAAGTGGTGAATATGTTGCAGCGCCAGCGGGAATTATCAGTCCAAGCGATGAATGGAACATATACTGACGCGCAACGTGGTGATATGAATGCCGAGTTTTCTCAATTAAACCAAGAAATTGCACGGATTGGATTAACAACGAAATTTAATGGTGTTAATGTACTACAAAGTTTAGATAGCACCAAGTTTCAAGTAGGTTGGGAAAATGGAGCCAATAACAAAATTGGTTCTGGTCAATTAGATATGTTTATTAGTTTGAGCGATATTGTCTTATCATTAGCCGCTCAAAGTATTGGAGGTTCTGCAGGTAATGCCTCTGCGACATTGTCAGCGATAAGTGATATTTTATCTCAGGTGCAAACAAGTCGTGCACGCTGGGGTGCGTTAATGAACCGCTTAGATTATACAGTGAATAACTTGCAGAATGTATCTAAAAACATCAGTGCTTCTCGTAGTCAGATTTTGGATACGAATTATGCCCAAGAGTCAGCCAACTTAGCACGTACACAAGTGTTACAACAAGCGGGTATGAGTATGTTGTCACAAAGTAATCAAATGTCACAAAACGTTATGTCATTGCTCAAATAATTGCTGCTTACGCTAGTGTTAGATCAGGTTGTTAATGCATAATGAAGACATTGTGTGTGTCATGGGATCGTAAAAATGCTGACTTACTGTACCAAATGTTTAATGCCGAGCACCAAGCCAGATCTTCACTTCGATGAGCATGGTGTCTGTCATGCGTGTCGAAGTTATGAAAATCGTGCTGAAATAGATTGGGGTGCTCGTAAAGAGACTTTATTGAAGGTATTAGACAAGTACCGTAATCAATCTGGAAGCAATTGGGATTGCATTGTGCCAGTCTCAGGTGGTAAGGACAGCACTTATCAAGTAATACGCATGCTAGAGCTGGGTATGAATCCGTTGTGTGTTACTTCGACCACCTGCGATTTATCGGGTATTGGACGCCAGAATATCGAAAACATAAAGCGTTTGGGTGTTGATTATATTGAAATGTCACCTAACCCTTTAGTTAGAGCAAAGCTTAATAAAATTGGATTGACTCAAGTTGGAGATATTTCATGGCCTGAACATGTGGGTATTTTTACCATTCCAGTGCGGGCTGCGGTTCAGTTTAATGTGCCGCTAATTATTTGGGGCGAGAACTCACAAAATGAGTACGGTGGACCTGCTTCTGCAGCAGAAAATAATGTGCTCAATAGACGCTGGTTGGAAGAGTTTGGTGGTTTATTAGGCATGAGAGTTTCTGACATGGTGGGCGTTGATGGCATTAGTGCTAAAGATTTAATTCCCTATCATTATCCAGATGATGCTGAGTTGGCACGTGTAGGAGTTACTGGATTATTTCTAGGCTATTACCTTCCTTGGGATGGCTTACAAAACACATTAATTGCACAAGCTCATGGTTTCACTTCTTATCATGCAACGGTCGAGGGTTCTATCGTTAATTACGAGAATTTAGATAATCATCAAACGGGTATTCATGATTACTTTAAGTTTTTAAAGTTTGGCTTTGGTCGTGCAACTGATATTGCTTGTTTACACATACGACGTGGTCGTATTAGTCGCGCAGACGGTTTGGTCATGGTAAGGAGACATGACGGTAAGTTTCCTTGGACATATTTAGGCAAGTCTTTAGAATCTATTTTGCAGCCTTTAGATATGTCTGTAGACGAATTTATCCGCATCTGTGATCGTTTCACCAACAAAAAAATCTTCAAACGAGACATGAATGGTCAGCTCATAAAAGACAAGTATGGAAATTTAACTAAGGTTAATGACGATAATCTAAACTAGGGGTATATTTATGAGCCGTGTTGCGATCATTTACCTTGGCTTATCTAATGTTGCTTCTGTACAAAAAGCCCTCGAGGAGGCAGGTGCTGATGCCTTTGTTGCTTACCGTCCTTCCGATCTATCATCAGCCGATAAGTTGTTATTTCCAGGCGTAGGTTCTTTTGCTCAAGCAATGCAGTTGTTGAATCAAAATGATTGGTTGGATGCTTTGTCTTCAAACGTGTTGGTGCAAAAAAAGCCGATACTGGGTATCTGTTTAGGTATGCAGTTGTTAATGGAGCGAGGTTTTGAAGGGGGAGATATTCAAGGTTTGGGTTTTATTGATGGCTATGTCGATCATTTAAGTCGTATGCTCTGTCAAGAAGCCGTACCTCACGCTGGCTGGAATGAGGTATATCCCCAGTTAACTCACCCATTGTTTGCCAACATTCCCAATGGTAAAGATTTTTATTTTGTTCATTCATATGCAGTGACACTCGCTACTTCATCTAATCTGTTAGCCAGTACCGATTATGGTATTGGTTTTGCAAGTGCAGTTGCGCAAGACAACATCATGGGCGTTCAATTTCACCCTGAAAAAAGTGGTAAGTGTGGTTTACAGCTTTTGTCTAATTTTGTGAGGCTGTAATGCTTAAAACCCGCGTTATTCCGACATTACTTTGGAAAGGCTTTGGTCTGGTTAAAGGAGTGTGCTTCGATAGTTGGAGGGGAGTGGGCTCTGTGCAACCTGCAATGCAGGTTTATACTATGCGTGAAGTGGATGAACTGATTTTGCTTAATTTATCAGCCAGTCAGCACAATGTAGACTATGATTTTGATGAATTGGCAGAATATGCGGCACTTTGTAGGGTGCCTTTGACTGTTGGTGGAGGCATTAAGACTGTTGAGACTGTGCAAGCTTTGTTGAGAGCGGGTGCAGATAAAGTGAGTATTAATAGTGCAGCTTACGACGATCTCAATCTCATTAAGCAGGCATCTTATCAGTTTGGTTCGCAATGTATCGTTGGTGGTATGGATGTTAAAAAGACGACCCTGGGTTGGTCTTGTTATGCTCAATGCGGAACAGTAGATAAACAACAGGACCCTGTCGTTTGGGCTAAACAATTGGTGGAAGCTGGTGTTGGAGAAATCTTATTGACTTCGATTGATAGAGATGGCACTTTGTCTGGTTATGATCTAGATATAATTAAGTTGGTTGCTAAATCCGTTTCAGTTCCAGTCATTGCTTCAGGTGGTGCAGGAACTTATCAACATATGGTCGATGCGGTTCTTTGTTCTGGTGCGAATGCTGTTGCTGCTGCTAGTATGTTTCATTTCACAGAACAAACACCTAAAAGCGCTAAGCTGTTTATGGCAGAAAAAGGGATTCCAGTTAGAATTTAGCTTAAAGTTGTCATGTTATTGGTCGATAACTAATTCATAAGTATAAATATTCGCTTCAGGCGAGGGAGTAAATCATGTCAACAGCTACCAATGGTATTGGCTCTAGTGTTCTATCATCACTTGGGATCGGGAATTTCAATGTCAAGACTATTGCTGAGACACTGGCAACGGCTGATGTAGCGGGTCAGCGCGCTGCGTTTGAAGAAAAACAAGCCAAATTGCAAACTCGCTTAAATGGACTTAATACGCTACAGCAAGCATTCTTAGGTTTACAAATCGGCTTAAAAGAATTGGCAAAAGCGTCGACTTATAATCAAATTAGTGTTTCTTCATCGGATGAAAGTGCTTTGAATGCTGTTAAAACGGGATCGCCATTAACAGGGATTTATGATGTGGAAGTGTTGGCTAGGGCACAGGCACACAGCTTAGCTTCTCCAGCAACGCCATCGCAATACTCGTCACTGGGTACAGGAACTTTCAATATCACGGTTGGTGGGGTGAGCAAGGCCATCACAATCGATTCTAATAATAACAATCTGTTAGGACTGAAAAGTGCAATCAGTTCATCTGGCTTGCCAGTTAATGCGAGTATTGTTAATGATGGTACTGGCTATCGACTAATGTTGGCGAGCCAGCAAACAGGCATTGGCAACGCAATTAGTATTAGTGTAGTTGATGATGATGGCAATAATACGGATACTTTGGGGTTGTCGCAATTTGCCTTTGGTAGTGGTACAAACAACATGACGCAAACGATTGCAGCTCAGGATGCTTCCTTTAGAGTTAATGGATTGGCTATGACAGCTTCAACGAACCAAGTCAACAATGTTATTGAGGGTGTTCGGCTGAGCTTGAACAGGGCAGAAGTTGGGGCAGTCAAAACGATATCTATCGGGATTGATAATTCGAGTCTATCGGAAAAGATTCAATCATTTGTTGATGATTATAATGCGATGGATAACATCCTTGATAATTTAGGTTCCTATACAAAAAATGCGGAAGATCCGACACAGGGCTCTTTGGCTGGTGACTCGGCATTACGTGGAGCGAGGGCAGAACTTAGAAAATTGTTAGATTTTCGTCTGAGTGGGGGTAGTGTTCAGTCTTTGACAGATGTAGGAATTCGCACTAATCGTGATGGTAGCATTACGCTGGATGCAACGAGATTGAATGAAGCGATAGCTGCAGATAGCCAGGCTGTTGGGCGTTTATTTGCAGCAGTAGGAACCCCTTCAGACTCTCAAGTGAAGTTTGTAGGTTCATCTGATCGAACAGTTGAGGGGGCTTTTGCGCTAAATGTTTCTCAAGCAGCTCGTCAGGCACTATATCTTGGTGGCACGGCTGCAGGATTGTCAACCGACCCCATTACGATTGATGGTACTAACGACACTTTTGCACTAACATTGAACGGTACTGCTTCTACAACGCTGAATCTAGCACATGGCAGTTATAGTAAAACGGCGATTGCTTCTATGTTACAGTCAGCTATCAACAATGATACTAATCTGAAAGTAAAGGGTTTTAGTGTATCAGTCGCTTTTGATGGTGTTAATAATCGCTTTCAAATGAATACGGACAAATTTGGCTCTGCAATGTCAATTAGTTTTACCAGTGTGGATACTAATATGGCGGCTACACTGGGCTTAACTGTCGGTTCTGGAGCAGCGGGCAGTTTATCAGGGCAAGATGTTGCGGGTAGTTTAACTTCAGCTTCAGGCACTAATTATACATTTTCTGGAACTGGAGAACGCGTTAAGATTACCAGCTTACTTTCAGGATCGCCGAGAGACTTGGAGTTTGATGTATTAGGTAGTGCGACTGGGGCGCGTGGCAGCATTGACTTCTACAGTGGTTTTGCAGCTAAATTGAGTAAACAAATTACTGATATGCAAAAAAAAGATGTGGGTTTGTTGGGGCAACCTATGACTAGTATCCAGAGTCAGCAAACTAAAATTACTGAAAAACTGGCTAAGTTGGATGAGCGTTATCAATTATTGTTGGCGAGGTACACGACTCAGTTTAGTGAGGCTAATGCAGTGCAAAATCAGATGCAAAACCTAGCAACGTCACTGATGGCTCAATTCAGTTCCTCCAAAAATTCGAATTGATAAATGCTTATGAAGAAAGATTGGTTAAATTTATTATTTGCTGGTCAACAGCTAGTTGATCGACTTCAAGATATAGATTCGGTGGAGAATTTTCCTCTATTGTCTTCTGAATGGCAACAGAACCTGTCTGCATTTGTGAAGTCAAATAGCTTGAATCTTGATCAACAAAAGTTACTGCTGGATATGGTAGAGAGTATTAGGGTGGCTGCTGAAAAAAGATGTAACGAGACACATCGTTTGCAGGAAGAGTTCATGACTGCTCATCATGTTTCACTAAAATATATTCAAAGCTCCTAAAAAGGTGATGCTAAGCCACCCAACCTTTATTTTCCTCTTTCTTAGGCAGTGCGACTTTTTTAGCCTCTTTGCCAAATTGTTTCTGCTCAAAGCCTTCACAAGATTTACCGCTCGATTCAAATACTGCCAGAGCGGGACTATAAGGTGATTTAAACGCAAAGAAATGGCATCCGTGGGGACGATTCACATCCCAAGTCACAAAGTAGTGCCGACATTGCACACAATCAATTTTTAAGCGAGTATCTGTCATAAGTGAATGCTGATGGGTTAAAATGAACCAACTTTAAGAGAAATTGATTGGTCAACGAATCGAGGTAACATTATATGCGTATTGGCTTGTTTTATGGAACAGATACAGGAAATACAGAACGCGTGGCGCAACAAATTGCGGACACGCTCGGTGGTGAGGTTACGCTACATGACATAGCGACTGCAAAACCTGCCGATTTCGCACCCTATACGCACATTATTTTAGGTCAACCCACTTGGTACTATGGCGAATTGCAAAGTCATTGGGAAGATTTCTGGCCACAATTTCAAGCGGTCGATTTTAGCGGTAAAACCATCGCCTGTTTCGGACTGGGTGACCAACACGATTATTCAGAATACTTCTTAGATGCGATGGGCTTAATGCACGATGTGGCTGTGGCGAATGGTGCAAAAGCAGTGGGTTACTGGTCAACCAATGGTTATGAGTTTGATGAGTCTAAAGCATTGACGAAAGACGGTAAGCAGTTTGTTGGGTTGGGTATTGATGAAGACCAGCAAGCGGAATTGACCAGTGCGCGCATCGATAAATGGGTTGCACAAGTGAAACAAGAGTTTGGAATGTAATTTTGTTTTATAATCGCAAAACTAAGTTAACGTATATGAAAGGCAACCTAGGTTGCCTTTTTACATGATGGAAATGACACTATGTCTTCAAATCTCAGCGAAATCATCCAAACTCACGATGCGGTTTTAGTTTTATTTGGCGCACCGACTTGTCGCGTATGTGGCGACATTAAGCCGCATTTATTCGAGGCGGTACAAAAAGCCTATCCCAGCATGCAGACCCTCTATGTCAATTGTAATGATGAAGTGGATACCTGCGCACAACGCGGTGTGTTCAGTTTGCCTGTGGTGCAAGTCTATTTACAGGGACAGAAGTTTGTCGAAAAAATACGGGTGTTCAGCATTGCAGGCTTGGTGGGTGAATTGGCGCGTCCGATGCAATTAATGCAGGGTGAAGACGCATGAATTGGGTGACATTATTGTTCTTAATCAGTATCACGGCTTATGTGGCTATTGAATGGTGGTTGAGTTTGGCACATCAGCGACACATCACTGCGAACCGTGATGCCGTTCCTGTCGATTTTGCTTCGGTTGTTTCACTCGAAGCACATCAAAAAGCGGCCGACTACAGCGCGGCTAAATTGTCGATGTGGCGCTGTGTGCTGTTGTTTGATGTGGCGCTACTGCTTATTTTGTCGATTGGCGGTGGCTTTCAACTGATTTTTGATGCATGGATAGCTTCTGAGTGGTTGTCGGGAACGGCGTTAGATGTTGCCTTTATGATGAGCGTTTTTGCCTTGTTAGCGGTATTGCATTTGCCATTTTCTGTATACACTACCTTTGTTACCGAAACTCAATTCGGTTTTAATAAAATGTCGCCTGGCATGTTTATTAAAGATACCGCAAAACAGTGGTTATTGATGCTCGTGATCGGTGTGCCGTTACTTTGGGGTATGGTCGCTATTATGAACGCTTGGATAGATGATTTGTGGTGGCTTTACGCATGGGCAGGTTGGATGGCGTTTAACCTATTATTGGTGTGGGCTTACCCCATTTGGATTGCACCCATTTTTAACAAGTTCACCCCCTTAGCCGATGGCGAAATGAAAACACGCATTGAAGCTTTATTAAAGAAAACAGGTTTTGATAGTGACGGTATTTTTGTCATGGACGGCTCTTCTCGTTCGGGGCATGGTAATGCTTATTTCACGGGGTTTGGTAAAAACAAGCGTATCGTGTTTTACGATACCTTGCTCGAAAAGTTAACTGTCGATGAAGTTGAAGCGGTTTTAGCGCATGAGCTGGGTCATTTTAAGCATGGACACATTAAACAGCGTTTAATAGAAGGCGCGTTGATGAGTTTGGCGGGGCTAGCGCTATTAGGCTGGTTGGTGCAATTGCCTGAATTTTATACGGGTCTGGGATTAACAACGCAAACACCCGCTATGGCGTTGTTGTTATTCCTAACCGTTGTGCCGAGTTTTTTCTTTTGGATTAGCCCGATTATGGCGATTAAAAGCCGTCAGCATGAATTTGAAGCCGATGCCTTTGCGGCTCAGCATGCCTCTGCTTCGGCACTCATCAGTGCTTTGTTGGCTATGTATCGTGATAATGCCAGTACGCTCACGCCACACCCTTGGCATTCGGCTTATCATGACAGTCATCCGCCTGCAAAGATCCGCATTGATCATTTGAAGGCGTTGTAATGGTTTCAGCAAGCTCAACGATCGTTAGCAATCGGATGTTGTGTTATGATATTGACATAAAGTTTTGGAGACGGTCATGAGTTCTATTGTGTTTGATACTTATGAATTTAATAAAACCCTTCGTGAAGCTGGGTTTGATGAAAAACAAGCAGAAGCCTTAACTCGTGCTCAGACTAAATCTATTGAACAAATGCATAAAGATGCTGATTACGTATCTCGAACAGAAATGAAAACTGACATTAATGATTTGCGTAAAGACATGCAGTCTCTTGAAACAGGCTTGCGTAAAGATATGCAAACAATGGAAGAGCGTATTACGGCAAATTTGTATCGCGCCATGATGTTGCAAACTTTCGCCATTGCTGGCTTAGTTATCGCAGTCGTGAAATTTATCAATTAAGAACGTCATCATTGAAGCCCCTTAATAGGGGCTTTTTGATTACGCCATTTTGATGGTACGAATGCTGGGTAAAGCTAACTGGTGTTGATCGGCGAGCATTAATGCGCGCGCCAAGCGAGCAGTAGCGCTACGTCCCATGCAACCATGATTCGGGTCGCCATAAAAAGCCGCTTTCAGCGATTCCATTAATTGTAAATGATCGAATTTGCTTTGGGTTAAGGCTTCTTGCAGTGCAATAACATCACTGGCAATCGCATTCATTAAAGACGCGTGTTGTTCGACCAATTCACTGGTTGTGCCGCCTACGGCTAAGCCAGCAATGTTGCTGGTTTGAATATAGAGGTTTTTTAATACCAATTCGTATAGCAGCTCACTTTCATTAGCAAGACTACGCGCAGGTAATCCTAATTTGGCGTAAACACTCACTACCAATTCGGCTAAAGGTCCATAAACCACCGAAGGTAACACCACTTGATGGGCTTTGCCCGCTTTTTTTTCAAACCAGACAGAAATGATCGTCGGGTTTATTAGTCCATGTTGTTGCCAATCGGCAGGTAAGAGTTCATTTTGAATGAGCACCAACCGATCTTGCCAAGCGTTAGGCATCTGCGCCAACAACCCTGGCAAGTCCTTTTCCGCGACACAAACCCAGACACTTGTTGGTTTCGGATAAGATTGTACCATTTCAACTAAATCGTGCTGACGCAGGATAGGAACAACGGGAGTGCCTTGCATGAGCAGTCCATTGGCAAAGGTTTTACCCAGTTCACCCAATCCGATCACGATATTAACTGACGTATGCATAATTTATCCTTAAATAATGAAAGTTATCGTAAATTTTACCCGATTCGCTATGTTTGTGCTTGCACAAGTCGTTATAATGATAACTTATGAAAAAACCATCTAAAGTCGCATTGTCCATGTCAGAAAATCCAATTGAAAACAATCCAGTTATTCAACCCACCCCTGGTGCCGATATCGACACCCATCTGTCTCAAGATCCCGCCTTCGCGCGCGAAGCGGAAAAGTACGATAATCCCGTACCCAGTCGTGAGTACATTTTAGCCATGCTCGAAGCAGCGAGTAAACCCATGTTTACCGATGAAATTCAGCAGGCTTTGGGCGTGGTGGATGACGAGGAGCGCCAAGAAGGGGTGCGTCGTCGCTTGAAAGCCATGGTGCGTGACGGTCAGTTGCTGCAAAACCGCAAGGGTGCTTTTGGTGTCGTTCAGCGTATGGACTTAATTAAAGGTCGCATTCACGCTCATCCCGATGGCTTTGGTTTTTTAGTACCTGAAACGGGCGGTGAAGATTTGTTTTTACCTTTCCGTGAAATGCAACGCGTCATGCATGGTGACATGGTTTTAGGTCATGTCATCGATGTTGATCATCGTGGTCGCCAAATTGCCGCCATTGCTGAAGTGGTTGAGCGCGCGCATCAGCAAGTGGTAGGTAAGCTGTTTTTTGAGCATGGACTGGCCTATGTGCGTTCTGAAAACAAACGCATTACGCAAGACGTGTTAATTCCGATTGATGCCATGTTGGGTGCGCGAGAAGGTCAACTGGTCATTGCAGAAATTATTCATCCGCCAACGCCACGTTCTAGCGCAGTCGGGCACATTAAACAGATTTTGGGTGAAGTGCACGATCCAGGGTTGGAAATTGATGCAGCCATTCATGCTTACAATTTACCGAATGAATGGTCTGAGGCTTTATTGGCAGAAGTTGCCGCTTTGCCAGATACCGTCATTGATTCTGATTTAGAAGGACGCGAAGACATTCGTCATTTGCCGCTAGTGACCATTGATGGCGATGATTCTAAAGATTTCGATGATGCGGTTTACGCCACCAAACGTCCAGACGGTAGCTGGCGCTTAATTGTCGCTATTGCTGATGTAGCGCATTATGTCAAACCCAACTCTGCGTTAGATGATGAAGCCATTAAGCGCGGTAATTCGGTGTATTTTCCGCAACGAGTGATTCCCATGTTGCCAGAAAAATTATCGAATGAATTGTGTTCTTTGAATCCGCATGTCGATCGGCTTTGTATGGTGGCAGACCTGTCACTGAATGCCGATGGCAGTGTACGTCGTAGTCGTTTCTACAACGGTGTCATGCATTCTCATGCGCGTTTGACCTATAACACGGTGTCCAAAATCGTTGTAGACAAAGATGAAGCCTTGCGTGAAACCCATAAACCACTGGTGAAACAGTTAGACCAACTGTATGAGTTGTATCATGCCTTGCGTGCCTTGCGTGATGCGCGTGGTGCGATTGACTTTGATTCGGTGGAAACGAAAATTGTGTTCGATGAAGACCGTAAAATTGACCGCATCGAACCAGTACACCGTAATGATGCGCACAAACTGATTGAAGAATGCATGTTGTTAGCCAATGAGTCGGTCGCTAAATATCTGTCGAAAGCAAAGTTGCCAACGCTTTATCGTTTGCATGAATCACCGCCCGAAGAAAAACTGGCCGATTTACACAAATTTTTGGCTGATTTCCGTTTGCAACTTTGTGGTGGCGGTGAAACACCAACAGCCATGGATTACACACGTTTAATTCATTCAATTCATGATCATCCCAATAAAGAATTGATTGAGACGGTACTCCTTCGTTCAATGGCACAAGCGACCTACAGCTCGAAAGAGGGTGGTCACTTTGGTTTAGCTTATGAGCATTATTTGCACTTTACTTCGCCGATTCGTCGTTACCCTGATTTAATGGTGCATCGTGGCCTGAAGCATTTAATTGCCAAAGGTAAAAAAGCCGATTGGCCTTGGACAGAGGCGGCATTAGAGCAGTTGGGTCAGCAATGTTCAACCACCGAGCGTCGTGCCGATGAAGCCGTGCGTGATGCCACTAATTGGTTAAAATGTGAGTACTTATCGCACTTTGTGGGTGATACCTTTATGGGCGCGGTAACCTCGGTGGCGAGTTTTGGTCTGTTTGTCCAATTGGATCACTTATTCGTTGAAGGCATGGTTCATGTGACTGAGTTAGGCAATGAGTATTTCCACTATGATGCTTCTAAGCACATTATGATGGGTGAGCGCACTGGTAAAGCTTACCGTTTGGGCGATCGAATTGCGGTACAAGTCGCTAAAGTGAATTTAGACGAGCGTAAAGTAGACTTTTCGTTACCAGGTGTTGAAAAAGCACCAGAAGGTGTCATGCAAGATCGTGGGGCGAAAAAGCGTCGTCCTGCGCCCAAACCCGCAGTGGCACAAATGGAAGTACAGGTCGATTCCATGCAAATGATTAAAGATATTTTGCAAGAAGGTGTTACCGCAGAGGTTGCAAGTGACGAGAAGCCGAAGAAGAAACGCCGTCGTTATGTCAAAAAACGTCGTAAAGACGCTTAAATTATGAGCGTTGGACAAGCCCATCCAGGTTGGCATGCAGCTGAAGCAGCCTTAACGAAACATCCCGAGTTTGTGCTAAAGTTATGGCTGTTGCAGGGAAGGGAAGATCAGCGGGGCAATAAACTGGCTGAGTTGGCTCAGTCCTTGGGCATTCGTATTGAATATGTGTCTAAATCGGCGCTAGATAAGCAAGATCGTCATCATCAAGGCGTGATTGCTTGGATGAAAGAGCAGACGCTCCCGTCAGATGCTGAATTGATCGACTTTTTGGATGCCTTAACCAAGCCTAATCCTTTGCTGTTAGTGCTAGATGGTGTGCAAGACCCGCATAATTTAGGTGCCTGTTTGCGTTCTGCCGATGCCGCTGGTGTGGATGCCGTCATTATTCCCAAACACCATGCGGTAGGGTTAACGCCCACGGTGAGTAAAGTCGCTTGCGGTGCGGCCGAAGCCTTGCCATTGTTTCAAGTGAATAATCTTTCAAGAACCTTAGATATGCTTAAAGCACGGGGTATTTGGTTAAGTGGTTTGGCACTGGCTGAAGGGGCTGTATCGGTGTTTGACGCCGATTGGAAGGGAGCTGTTGCCATTATTATGGGCGCGGAAGACACGGGTATCCGTGCCTTAACGCAAAAGCAATGCGATCGTCTGGTGATTATTCCTATGTTGGGCACAGTGCAGAGTTTGAATGTCTCTGTTGCGACAGGTGTGGTGCTTTACACCGCGCTACAGCAGCGACTAAAGGCCTAGTCACCGACACTACTAGCTTAAAAAAATATTTCCCTGATCGTCAATGACAATCGGTACGGCTTTGAGCGATTGATTATGACAAGGTCCAGCCACGCATAAGCCATCCGATACCTGAAAATAAGCATCGTGTACCGAGCATTTCAGCGTCATAGCGCGAGGGTCAATTTCGACCTTGTACATACTGTCTAGGGGTACATTGGCGTGTGGGCAATTATTTACGTAAGCCTTAGCCGTGTCTTTGTACTTTAATACAATCACTGAATAGTCGAGCGATTCGGGCTTAATAACATTCCCTTTGTAGGCGTTCAATTTTTCCAATTGCCCCAAGCGAATACGATTGTCATTACTGAAAAGCTTGGTTAACCCTTTCTGTTGAATTTTCTTTTCAGCTAGTCTTGTCGCTAGCGTTAGTGCTTCTTGCGTGTTATGACCGCGAACGAGAGCGTCGATAATGCCAGCATTGAAAGTATCGCCCGCGCCTAAGGTATCAACCACTGTTAAATCGGCTGTTGCCGCTTCAAAAAATAATTCCCCTTGATCCGACAAGGCATAGGCGCCTTGGCTACCCCAGCCACAGAATAGTTGCGCATGTGGCGCTTGTTGATGCATAGCTTTCAAAAACTCACCAGCCCTTTCAAAGCCATGCAGTTTGGCGTAATGCTGTGAAAAGAAGAGCACATTCGCCAGCGGCATAAGTTTTTCTAATAAAGGACGCTCTTTTTCGATTTCTAAAGAAATCGGTTGATGGCAAAGAAAGCATTTGGCTAGGTTAAACATGCCCATTAAGGCTTCGGTATTGCGTGCTTCAAAATGCAGCCAGTCGTAAGATTCAAATTCGGTACGCGCAAAATGTTCAAAACTCAGTTCAGGCAAATCACGAAAATGATTAATGGTACGTGAAGCGCTTGATTGAGCCAGCCAAACACTGGAAAAAGGTGTTTTACCTTTTTTAATATATTGCGCAGCTTCAAAATTAATGTTGTATTGTGTCATAAGATTCAATAGCTGATGCCCCATGAGGTCTTTGGTGTAGGTTCCCATCCAATCGGTTTGATGTCCCATTTGCGCCAATACGGTCAGTGAATTGACGACATTACCGCCCAATTGTTCTGTCATGGCGATACAGCGCGATTCACTGTTTTCTGGTGGGTAATGCTTCATGAGCACTACTTGGTCTATGACGGCATTACCGATACCGAGGATTTTCGCCATGCATTGACTCCTGTTGCTAGTCTGTTAATTTTCTAAATTTTACCGTAAAAGGAAAAATTAGGGTATCTGCCATGAGCTAATAAAGGATGTGCATAAGTAAATTTTTTGGCTATGGGTGCTTGACAATTAGCCAATGCCATTAAGCAGCTTGTCAGTTATAGTTGTATTATTTTATTTTTTTAACTAATTGATAAATATGAATATTATACTTAAAGGCTATGTTTTTTATGATTAACATGTTGATTTTTAAGTCCTCTGCCTTGTGCACATCTTCTGTGGATAACTTTGTGGATTTCTTGGGTAAAGCAATTGAAAAAGCGCGATTCATCATGTGTAACTAAGTTGCTTATTTTTTAAGCATGCTAAAATGCTAGTCTTTATGCGCATTGCTTGATAAAATGTTTCGATAATCGTTATAAATCATTACAGAATGCCATATGTATCAGCAGTTTTTTGGTTTCAATACCCTTCCGTTCAAAATTACGCCAGATGAGCGCGTTTTTTTTGCCGGTGCTCACCGCCAAGAAATGTTGGATGCGTTACTTTATGGTATTGAGCGTGGTGAGGGCATTATTACGGTTATTGGTGAGGTAGGTATTGGTAAAACAACCCTGGCACGTGTCTTGTCTAATCGTTTTTCAGACTGTTTTTCCATTATTAGCATTTTTACGCCCAATGTTTCTGCATTAGATATGTTGCGCCTCATTGCTCAAGAAGCAGGACTGAATCCCTCAAGCGGAGCAAGTAAAGTTGAATTAATGCAGCTTATCAGAGCTTATTGTTTGCAATTACATCAGCAGGGTAGACGTTTCTTACTGTTGATTGATGAAGCGCAAACGATGTTGGTTGAGACCATTGAGGAATTGCGGTTATTGTCCAATATGCAGGTTGATGATACAAAGCTTGTTCAAATACTGTTGTTTGGGCAAACTGAGTTGGATCGAATGCTGAACTCCCCCGAATTGCGTCAAGTAAAAGATCGCGTTCTATTTCAATTGAATATAGAACCTTTTAGTCGCGATGAGCTAGCGGAGTATTTAGCCTTTCGATTACAACAAGCTGGTTATAAGGGGCAGTATTTTTTTAGTGATGCTGTGGTTGATGCGATTTATAAAAAAAGCCAAGGTTATGCTCGAGCCGTTAATCGTTTGGCGGATCAAGCGCTAATGGCGGCCTTTGCCGAGCAAACACACCAAGTGCAGCTA
>CAYQEZ010000014.1:0-40102 GCA_964416645.1 uncultured Francisella sp.
TAATTACCTAGAAGGATTCTACTGCACCATCTAAATATTATGCAGGAATAAGCGTTGAGTGATTGAACAGTAATAAATAATTAATGACAAGCAGATAGATAAGATTCTTTGAAATGGTGCCCGGAGCCGGAATCGAACCGGCACGCCGTTGTGGGGCGGCAGATTTTAAGTCTGCTGTGTCTACCGATTTCACCACCCGGGCATAGACATGATCTTCATTTTGTGGAGGCCGGACCCGGAATCGAACCGAGATTCATTGATTTGCAATCAAGTGTATAACCACTCTACCATCCGGCCCATCTTGGAGCGGGATAAGAGACTCGAACTCTCGACCCTAACCTTGGCAAGGTTATGCTCTACCAACTGAGCTAATCCCGCATCAAAATGAAGTCTCTATTATGAAGGATTAAGCGTCTTTAGTCAAGGCTTTCATCGCTATTTTCTTCATAATCGTCACTCGCGTTTGGCGTTGAAGACTGGGTAGGATCGTGTAACGCTTTGAGCATCTTAAATAAAAGTCGTGCGTGCTTAGGCGCTTTACTCTGCTCTTTTTCAAGCCGTGCTAAGCGAATCGTTTGCCTAAACTCTTGGCGATCAGCGTGAGGAAAAACTTCCAATAAATCACCCAATACCACATCACCCTCAGCGATTAAACGATCACGCCATTGTTCACATCGGTGATGCATGGCTACCGCTTGTTTAGAGTCACCATGCACCAAGCCCAGTGTTACTTCAATTTGCTCTGCCCAGTCTTCTTGTCGAATACGTTTACCTAAATAATTGCGTTGACGACGGTAACCAGGACCAAAACTCATTTTCTTCATCATCGCCAAACCTGCTAAAAAATCTTCGTCAAAGAAGACGAATTTTTTCAACTGATCTTTGCTTAACTCAAGTAATTCGGGCACCAAATCCGTTTGCGCTTTCGCCTCTCGTTTTTGCGCAGAGCGACTGGGACGTCCGTCACCATAAAACTCATCATCGGATAGTGAAGTGTCGTTACTGGCATGCTTTTTCATGAATTTACTCGCGATAAAATGTGTTCCTGACGGGCAAAACGCTCGGCATTGGCAACCACATCAGGAATAGAAATACCTTCGTGCCAATTTGCACGGGTAACAAGATTAGGACAGTCTTGCGCTAATGCCTGACGAATTTGAGCCACCTTTTCTAAATGACCCAGTTGATACTGAGCAATGGCATGTGGCCAAAGTTTCACCTGAGTCATTTCAGGTTGACCCTGAATACCCAGCAGCGGCGTTAAATCTTTCACCACTTGGTCAATTAAGGTCTGCTCATCACGTGTTGCCACCAAAGGATTACGGCTACCACCAATAAAACAGCTTAATAAAACCTTACCTTCTGGCGCACGCTGCGGGAAAATACTGGTCGAAAAAATCGCTCCCAGCGTTTGAATACCCAAACTGCGTGGAATCAACACGCCAAAACCATCGAGCGCATGCGTTATTTGCTTGCGGTCAAAACCCAAAGCAACCACCGCTAACGGCGGCGATTCGATTGACTGCAACAGCTTGGTTGCTGTGGGAGAAACAGGCGCAAGCAACTTAGCCGCATCGGGCGCATCCAGCGTCACAATCACTTTACTGGCTAATAAGGTCTGACCACTATCTGTACCCACTTGCCAACCTTGCTCTGTTAGTGCTAACCCAGTAACCCTTGCCGAACACTGAACAGACTCACCCAACGCTTGTGCCAATGCCTTAGGGAGAGTGGACATGCCTTTCTGAAAGCTAATCATGTTATTAGAAGGCACATAACGCCCCGCTGCTCGATCTTGCTTGCGTGCTTTCATACGCGCCAGCATGCCCTTTAACAAGGAGCCATGATCATTTTCCATCAACCACACTTTATGAAAGGCAGCTTGAACAGAAATCTTATCGAGATTACCAGCAAAAATGCCCGACACAAACGGATCAATGACCCAATCGCGCCATTCTTTACCTAAGCGACGCGCTATAAAATCACCAATTGACTCCTCGCCAACACCCCGTCCGCGAAACGGTTCCCACAGTAGACTTAACTTTGAAAGCGGACTGACCAAAGGGGTTTTAATCAGCGCACCAATTGACAAAGGCAAAGCCCACAATTGTCCACCTCGCACCACAAAACGGTTTTTAGATTGATCGTTGGCGACAACGACTTGATCACCTAGGCCAAGGCTATCAATGAGCTCATCGAGAGATTGCGACGAAAGCAAGCCAGAATTAGCGCCGACATCGACTTGCCAACCGGATTGGTTTTGTGTGTGAATACGACCACCGATCTCATCCTGTTCTTCCAGCACCTGTACGCTGAACCCCGCCTGTTTTAAATACCAAGCTGTGGATAATCCCGACAAACCAGCACCAATAATGACATAATCAACGTGTTTCACACTGAATCCTTTGTTAAATTGTGGGGTGTGATGCACTGAGCGATGAAAGTCCCTTCATCCCACACCATGATACCAAGCTGTTCGGCTTTGGCGAGTTTACTACCTGCAGCCTCACCGGCAATAACAATATCGGTTTTTGCCGAAACACTGCCAGTTACTTTAGCGCCGAATCGCTCTAAAATCGCTTTAGCTTCCTCTCGACTCATCTGACTGAGTGTTCCAGTCAGCACCACCACTTTATTCATCACCGCCGAAGGCTGCAAGGAAGCTGTCGCCACAAGATCAACTCTAGGCCAATGAACCCCTAATGCTTGCAATTGCTCAATGACTTCTCGATTATGTGGCTGAGCAAAAAATTGGACGATTTCTTTCGCCACCACAGCCCCCACATCACGAATCTGCATTAAGCTGACCTCATCGGCTTGCATCAAAGGCGCCAACTCACCAAAGTGTTGCGCCAGTGACTTAGCCGTCACTTCACCCACTTCAGGAATGCCAAGAGCATAAATAAAACGGGCTAAGTTGGTTTGTTTACTCGCGTCTATCGCTTGCAACAAATTGTGTGCCGATTTTTCGCCCATCCGCTCTAAATTAACCAATGACATCAGCGTTAAACGATACAAGTCGTCGGCATGCGCCACTAACCCACTTTGCATCAGCTGTTCAATCACCTTACCGCCCAACCCCTGAATATCCATGGCTTTGCGCGACACAAAATGCTCCAAGGCGCGCTGTTTTTGTGCTGGACAATAAAGCCCACCACTGCAACGATGCACCGACTTATCGGCTTCTTGCACTACGGCTGACTGGCACACAGGGCATTGCGTCGGCATGACATAAGGCGTGGCATGCTCAGGGCGCAAATGTGCAACAACCGCCACCACTTCTGGAATCACATCGCCAGCACGACGCACCACTACCGTATCACCAACACGCACATCTTTACGAGCGATTTCATCAGCATTATGCAAAGTCGCATTACTCACGACAACGCCACCCACTGAGACGGGCATTAACCGCGCCACGGGGGTTAATGCGCCAGTACGTCCCACTTGAATATCAATGGCTTCAACCTTTGTCCAAACTTCTTGTGCCGGAAACTTATGAGCAATGGCCCAACGAGGAAACTTGGCAGTCATACCCAACTGTAGCTGTACTGCCCGATCATCGATTTTATAAACAACACCATCAATATCATAAGCTAGCTGATCGCGCTGTTGCTGAATCTGTTCATAATAAACCAGCAAGGCATCGATGCCCGATAAATGTCTGACTTCTTTCGCTACCTGAAAGCCCCACTGATGAAGCTGTTCTAAAACCCCCGTTTGCGTTGGCGCTAACAGCGTTTCATCTTCAACAAAGCCCACCGCATAGGCAAAAAACTGTAACTGACGTTCAGCGGTAATTCGGGCATCCAACTGACGCAAACTGCCAGCAGCGGCATTGCGAGGATTGGCAAACGGCTTTTGACCTTGCGCCAGTTGACGCTCATTCAGGGCTTGAAACGCCGCTTTGCTCATCACCACTTCACCACGCACCTCAATGACACCCTTAGGTGGATGAGCGCGTAACACTAGGGGGACATTGTGCAAGGTACGTATATTGGCCGTCACCACTTCGCCATTAATCCCATCACCTCGTGTCGTTGCTTGAGTTAACTGACCCTGTTCGTAGGTGAGATTAATAGCCAGACCATCCAGCTTAGGTTCAGCACAAAAATGGGGCTCTGCTTGAGGTACTAAGGACTGAATACGTTGCCAAAACTGTCGCACATCTTCATCACTAAAGGCATTATCTAGCGAATACATACCCACACGATGTTGTTGTGATGCAAATTTCGACTGTAAGCCCCCAGCAACGCGTTGAGTGGGAGAAATAGCTGATTGCAAAACAGGATACTGAGTTTCCAGCAGCTTCAACTGTGCCATTAAGGCATCATAATCATCATCAGCAACCAATGGCGCGTCGAGTACATAGTAGGCATAATCGTATTCGGCGATTTGCTCAACTAAACGACCCCACTCTGCACGCACTTCTGTTGGTAGGAAACTCATAACTGCTTAAAAAGTGAGACTTTGGGCGTACTCACGCATGGCTTTCAAATCAGACTCTTTAATTAAATGACGCTGAGCATCGTAGAGCTTAGCACTTAAGTTCTGCGACACCTTGCGTGCCACGGTAATAAACTCATCCATCGCACGATAAGGGGTAATCGCATTAGGTAATTCAAGCACCAAAGCCACACCAGGCGACTCAAAATCCGCATCGTCAACCGCTGGGAAATAACCTGGCTCAACCACATTAGCAATACGGAAAATTATGTTACCGTTAGCATCTTGCTTCACATAGGTACCATCATGATGAAAATTCAGACGTGAAGCCTCCATAGCAACATGAAGTTGTTTGCGCGTAAATTTAGCTGATGCCGATAATACCAACAGGGCAAAAAGCTGTTGTTGTGGTGCCTCGGTTGGCGTGGGCTGATGCACAACAGATGAAGCCTGACTCATCACTGGCACTTCATAAGCAGGCGCTTCACTCATGCGAGCTGACAAAGCATCAACTTCAGAAACAGATGAAATCACTGCTGAGGTTGGCGCTGGAGTCACATCTGGCTCAGCAAATAAAGGCGCCTGTTGCGCTATCGTAGACACAAGCTCAGGAGACTTCACCATCGGCTCGCGCGCTAACATACCTTCTTTGGCCGTTTGCGCTAAGCTCGTTGCAGACGGTATAACAGGCGCGTCATTACGTTTGATTGGAGTAACCTCGCAACCTTCTTCTTTGGGGGTTTCTGCCGGTAAAGACTCTTTACAATAGGCGCGTTGGATGGGTTCATTCTTACTCTTTTTTCCCCACCAGTACAAACTACCGACAAACACCACCGCACACACGATTAAGATAATCTGTAATTCAGTCATTCATCTCTCCAAGACTGTCTGTGCAGCCACCAATTCTGTCTGACGGACTTTGCCCGTCATTTTGCTATAAAATTATTACTATTCTACAATATTATGCGTCATAACGACGGTTATTGGAGACAAAAAGTTGACACAGCCAATGAATTCAGCACACCACATAGCAATTGGCATCGACTGCGGCACCTCTGGTATCCGTGCTGTGGCAGTCAACGCCTGCCAACAGATACTAGCCGAAAGTGCTTTAGCACTGACTGAACAAACACCAGAGCATTGGTGGCAAACCACGCTTTCCGTGTTAGATAATTTGTTTAACCAACTGCATCAAACAATTGATTTAACCGTCTATCAAGTCGCCATCAGTCTCGATGCCACTTCATCTAGTCTTTTTCTAATCAGTCGTAATGGCATACCACTAACGCCTGTACTCATGTACTACGATGCCTGCCCAAACATGACCAGCGTCATTCGCACCCAACTCAGTTCAAGCTCGGGGGCACAAGGGGCGCAAAGCAGCTTAGCCAAGGCGTTAACCTTGGCTGACTCATTAAGAAAACAAATCCATCACAGTCAGCATTGGTTAGTCTGCCATCAAGCCGACTGGCTTCTCTATCAACTCAGTGGTCAACTGGGCATTAGTGATGAAAACAATTGCTTGAAATTGGGCTACGATCCCGTCCTACAACAATGGGAAGAAGCGACAGTGGACTTGCTAGGTCAAGCACATTTACCTAAAGTTTTTGCGCCTGCAACCGCCATTGGTGGTCTCAAAGCTTCCTTGCGCGCACGTTGGCAACTCCCCACCTCAACGCAACTAGCCTGTGGAACCACCGACAGTATTGCAGCATTTTTAGCCACAGGTGCTAACAGTCCAGGGGATGCCGTGATTTCTCTGGGCAGCACCCTTGCCTTCAAACTGCTAACACATCAGCCCTACTTTGATGCTGAAAAAGGGATTTACAGTCATCGCTTATGGAATCAATGGTTGGTAGGCGGTGCGTCTAATGCAGGTGGTGCTTGTTTACTCGAAGCATTTGAACTGTCACAGTTACACATACTGGCTCAACAACCTTTAATTCAACCGTCACCACTACCAGACTACTATCCCCTGCCCACCCAACGCTGTGGCGAGCGCTTTCCTGTTAACAATCCCTATCTGTGTGCGCAAGGCTTGCCCCATACATTCAACGCTTCTGAACGCTTTAGCACATTGGTGCATGGATTAGTAGCGATTGAACAACTCGGCTGGCAACAACTCAGTGAAGGATGCGAGCAACCCATCTCTCGACTTTATGCCTGTGGCGGCGGAAATAAAAATCCCGCATGGGCGGGATTAAGAAAAGCAACATTAACGATGCCGCATTGGCAACCTATTTCTGAACAAGCCGCGGTCGGTGCAGCCATGCTAGCGCTAAAATCTTTATTGAGACAATAGCCTATCGGATATGACGAGCGTGCAAACTTCTTAATGCTGCCACATCAACATAGTTTCCTTTCATTTGACCAGCCAATACCTGCATAGGGCTGTTGGGTTCACCTAAATCGCTCAGCACCAGCGCAGCTGGTGAAAAATCATCGTGCAGAGTGTAACCGTTAACGGTAATGAGCGTTTTGATGCCAGCACGGGTTGCCGATTGCACGCCATTGTAGGAATCTTCAAACGCTAAACAATCTGAAGCGCGCAAACTCATCTTTTCTAACGCATAGTGATAAATATCGGGTGCAGGTTTTTTCGCTGGCACAATATCACCTGCTGCAATCACTTCGAACCAATCAATACTTTGAGCACCTAAGGTATGCGTCAACAATGCGGTCACATTTGCTGGTGTGGTTGTCGTGGCAATAGCCAATCTTAACCCAGCTGAACGCGCTTCGTGAATCAATCGTTCAACCCCTTTTCTTAACGGAATCTTTCCATGAGACAAAAGTTGGGTATAAATTTCTGTTTTTTTTGCCTGCAATTGCACAATACGTTCAGGCATAGTGTCGGTCCATTCATTCGGACGATGCCTTTTCAAAAAGTGCGTCATGCGCTCTTTTCCGCCAGTCACGACCAACAACTCACCGTAAAGCGCTTCATCCCAATGCCAATCCAGTCCTGCATCCGCAAAGGCCATGTTAAAAGCGATACGGTGACCGTCTCTTTCCGTGTCCGCTAAGGTTCCATCTACATCAAAAATCAAAGCTCGTAACATCGTTTATTTTTTCCATAAGTAGCCACAAAGATGCGGACTCTATCATATTTTGGTGACAAATCCCACTTAAGACTTGTCAGTAGTGGGGAAAACTGTTATAAATCGCCTCCTAATTTGCTTGCCCAACCAAAGGGGATTGAACACATGTCATCGACTCAACCAAAATTTTTAGAAGATTACCCAGCTTATCGGCCTGAACCAGGCGAAGAGTACATGAGTCCGAGAATGCTGGAGCATTTCCGCAATAAACTACTTTGGTGGAAAGAGCAATTGCTAGAAGAGATGAACGCTACCATCAATCATCTTAAAGAAGACTCAGCCATGCCTGCCGATCCTAATGATCGCGCCAGTCAAGAAGAGGAATTTAGTCTTGAATTGCGTACCCGTGACCGTGAACGCAAGCTAATTGCTAAGGTCGAATCAACACTCAAACGTATTGATGAAGGTGATTTCGGATACTGTGTTATCACGGGTGAAGAAATTGGCTTAGAGCGACTAGAAGCGCGTCCAACAGCTACCATGACGGTTGAAGCCAAAGCCATGCAAGAGTTGCGTGAAAAACAAGGCGTTGCTTAACGCGTTTGTCTAAACAACTACACCGTAATCAACCGACGGGGCGCTTCGCCCCATCTCCGACTGGAGACCTTCATTTGGGTTCTCTGGTTGCTGCTACTGCAAGTTACTTGAACGTTAAGCAACAACAAGGGCGTTGGTTGCTGCGTATAGACGACATTGATACACCGCGTGTCGTTTCAGGTAGTCAAGATCGCATTTGTCACCAACTCGAAGCCTATGGCTTTGAATGGGATAAGCTCATCATTCAATCGCAGCGATTAGCCCATTATGAAGCAGCTTTAGCTGAGCTTGCTCAACAGGGGATGCTGTACGAATGCGACTGCACACGCAAACATATCCAACAGCGACTAGGCAGAAGTGGATACTATGATAATTTTTGTCGCCATCGTCAACTAAAAGGCAGCATCCACAACAGTATTCGCGTTATAACCCCAAATACACCTTGGAGTTACCAAGATGCTATTCAAGGTAGGCAAGTGTTTGATTGGCAATGTCAAAGCGGCGATTTTATCGTTAAACGTGCCGATCGTATTTTTGCTTACCATTTAGTGGCAGCTGTCGATGATAGCGAAGAAAACATTACTGAAGTTATTCGCGGTGCCGATTTAATCAGCTCCACAGCATCACAACAATACCTGCAGCAGTGTTTAAAACGCTCCAGCCCGCTTTATGGACATCATCCACTAGTTGTAGACAGTCAAAGCAAGATCAAGCTTTCTAAAGCCTCACAAGCGCCTGCACTAAAACCAGAAGATACCGTGAGTAATTTATTTGATGTGCTCACATTTCTCAATCAACACCCGCCTAGCGAACTCAAAAAGGGAAAGCTGAATGAACTTTGGTGTTGGGCAATCACACATTGGTCGATCAAAAAATTAATCCCTCAAATGGGAGACTAATTTTAAGGAACTGATCTTAACCAGCATGGAACATAGGGGGTTCATCCACCACATCAATTTTTTCATCTAAACGAATAACACGACCAATCTCTGTAACCCAAACCACCCCATCGCCTTTCTGACCCGTACTGGCACATTCAGCGATAATCTGCAAAATACCTTCAACCAAATGATCGGGCGATAAAATAATTACCATCATTTTATTACTGTAGTCATTCAGCTCATCGAAAGGGTCTTCTTTCTTTTGCGGACGAAACTTTTCATTTCCCGTACAACCTTGAACTTTCATTACTGTCATGCCTGGGAATTGTTTCAAATTACGAAAGGCACTACGTATTTTTTCAATGCGATTGGGTTGAATAATGGCTTTAACTTCTTTCATCAATCACTCCTCAGCTCAGGCTTCGTGGCGCGGTTCTTCAAAAAAACGATACAAGGTCGGTAAAACCACCAGCGTTAACAATGTCGAGGTAATTAACCCACCAATCACCACAATCGCTAAAGGTTTTTGCACTTCCGATCCAGGTCCAGTAGCGAACAAGAAAGGAATCAAGCCCAACATGGCTACTGTAGCTGTCATCATTACTGGTCGGAAACGCTGTTGACAGGCTTCCTTCAGAGCCTCTACGCGCTCTTTACCCTCCTCAATCAAACTGCGAATGTAAGACACCAGCACCACCCCATTTAGTACGGCAATACCCCAAAGAGCAATAAAACCGACAGATGCGGGAACTGACAAGTACTCACCCGTAATCCAGAGCGCAATGATACCGCCCACAGAAGCAAAAGGCAGAACCAACATAATCAGACTCGCCATGCGAATCGAGCTAAACAATAGGAATAACAAGAAGAAAATAGCCGCGACGGTAATCGGAATGATAATCATCAAGTGATTCATCGCACGCTCCATATTTTGGAACTGCCCACCCCATTCGTAGTAATAACCCTCAGGAAGTTTTACCTGCGCATTCACTTTTTGCTGTAACTCGGCAACAAAGCCCCCCAAGTCGCGCTCTGCGACGTTGATACCAATAACGATACGACGCTTGGCATTTTCACGACTGATCTGTGCAGGACCATCACGCACTTCAACATCGGCCAGTTCACGCAAGGGCACTTTAGCACCATTGGGCGAAACCAGTTGAATGTCGCGAATCGCCTCAATATCGTTACGATAATCAACTGGGAAACGTAGCACCATATTAAAACGACGCTCACCCTCGTAAATTTGCGTTGCCACTTTACCACCAATGGCCGTTTCAATAATTGCTTGCACATCGGCCACATTTAGACCGTGACGAGCAATGATTTTACGATGAATATCCACATCTAAATACTGCTGACCCGTAACACGCTCGACACGAATGTCTTGCGAACCTTGAATGGCTGAAGCAACCCTAGCAATTTCATCGGCTTTCTTCTTCAGCAGCATCAAATCATCACCAAAGATTTTAACGGCAACATCTGCTTTAACACCTGTCACCATTTCATCGACACGGTCAGAAATAGGCTGAGCCATAACAATTTGGGAACCGTGCAAATTTGATAACTTCTCACGCATGGCTTCAGTAATGGTGTCTTGAGTCCATCCTTCTGGCCATTGGTCGCGCGGCAACAAAGAAACAATGGGCGTGGATTCGTTTTGTGCTTGGGCATCTGCAGGACTTTCGCCACGCCCTAAGCCTGAAATAGCCGATTTAACGCCTGGAACTTCCATAACCAAACGCATCGCCTCTTTTTCAATCTTAATCGACTCTTCTAAACTTATGTTAGGCAAACGAAACACACCTGGAACGATGGACCCTTCTTTCATTTCTGGAATAAACGCTGTACCCAAAGAACCAAACAAACTAAAACTCGTTACTAACAATGCCACTGCGCCAGCAATGACCTTTTTCTCATTATTAAGTGCCCAATTTAGCAACTTCGTATAGGGCTTCTTCAAAAATGCTACCAGACGCGTATCATGCTCTGCACCACCTTTGAGCATGTATGAAGCGAGTACAGGCGTTAAGGTTAGCGATAAAATCAAAGAAACGGTTAACGCAATCGCAATGGTATAAGCGAGAGGTGCAAACATTTTGCCTTCCATTCCTTCCAGTGTCATCAGCGGTAAAAACACCAAAATAATGATACCGACACCAAAAACAACGGGGGTTGCCACCTCGCTCGCTGCGTTAAAAATCACACGAATTCGACTTTCATGCTTGTTCGCAGGATCACCCAATCGAGCATAGGCATTTTCCACCACCACCACTGAGCCATCCACCATTAAACCAATGGCTATCGCCAACCCTCCTAGCGACATCAGGTTTGCTGACAAATCCACTTCATTCATAATAAAAAAGGTAATGAGCGGCGTCAGTAATAAGGTACCAACCACAATGAGAGATGAGCGCAGGTCACCTAAGAAAAGAACAACAATAATAATAACAAAAAGAATGGCTTCTAATAAAACCTTTATAACCGTTAGCAAAGCAGCGTCCACCAACTCGCTACGATCATAATAAGGCACTATTTTTAAACCATCAGGCAACATGCCAGAATTATTAATTTCTTTAACTCTGGCTTGTATGCGCGTTACTACCTCTTTGGCATTACCGCCACGAATCATCATGACGACGCCACCAACAGCTTCTGTTGTTCCATTTTGGATTAGAACACCAACCCTAACCGCATGCCCTATTTCAACCTTGGCAACATCACGTACATAAACGGGAATACCATCCACTTCTTTCAAAACAATATTAGCAATATCATCGAGATCTTCAATCAGCCCTAACCCACGCACAAGATACTGTTCAGCATGCTGTTGTAAAATGCCGCCACTGGCATTGGCATTGTTTTTTTCTAATGCTTGCAACACATCCGCCAATCCAATTTGGTAATGCGTTAGTTTTGTGGGATCAGCTAATATATGATACTCGCGCTGGTAGCCGCCTTGCGAATTAATCTCAGCCACTCCAGGAATACCGCGAAGCAAAGGGCGAACGACCCAATCTTGTACCGTTCGACGCGACATAAGTACTTCTTGTGACAACTCACCTGCTTTTTTATCACCTTCTGCGTTGAGTGTATATTGATAAACTTCACCTAAACCAGTTGAAACTGGACCCAAGACGGGTGTAATCCCTTGGGGTAATTTGTCTTTGACCTCCATCATGCGTTCCATCACCAATTGACGCGCAAAATAGACGTCAGTATCGTCATTAAAGACTAAGGTAATTAACGAAAGACCATTTTTATTCAGCGAGCGCAACTCTTCTAATCCCGGCAAGCCCGTCATGGCAATTTCTAAGGGAACAGTAATTAAGCGCTCCACTTCATCGGGCGATTTTCCGGCTGCATCCGTTGCAATTTGAACCTGAATATTGGTGACATCGGGGAATGCATCAACGGAAAGATTTTGTACACCACGCAGACCAAACATCAGCCCGATAACGGCTAAGGCCAGCACAATTAAGCGTTGGCGCAAGGAGGCACGAATGAGACTTGGAATCATGAATTTACTCTCCTTGTAGTTTGAGCAAACGGTCGGCGTTTAAGTAAAACACACCATCAACCACAATTTCCTGACCCTGCTTTAAGCCCGACTCTACAGGTCGCAAGCCATTTTCTTCTTCACCTAATTTAACGGAAATTAGCTCAAACTGTCCCTGAGCCACTTGCACAAACACCTTATCGCTGTTTTCTTCACGAACTATGGCGGTCTCAGGAATCGCAAGGCGCTTCTTAGCCTCACCCTCAATAATAAGCGTTGCTAACATATCGGGTTTCAAACGACCATCGCCATTATCTAGCACAGATCGCACTCGCAGTGTGCGAGTTTGTGGCGTTACCGTATCTGCAACATAAGAAAGCTGCGCTTTACGCTGCTCACCTGCTAAGGCTGGAATGGTCACCGTGACCGCTTTGTCTCGATACATCTCCGAGCTGTAACGCTCAGGAACTTCACCCACTACCCAAATTTGAGTTAAATCGGCAATGGTATAAGCTAAATCTGCGGGTTCTAATACCAACCCTTGCGATACCTTACGGTCAATCACCACACCATCAATGGGTGCTCTTAAAGAGGTTATCGATTGAATTTTACGCGAACGTTCCAATTGTTTAATATCGGCTTCTGTCATACCCAAAATATGCATACGGTCGCGCGCTGCTTGCCATTCCGCTTCGCTGGACACCAACTCGCTTTCACGACGTTGTTGCTCTGCAGCCGCTATCACCCCTTCTTTAAATAACAATTGAGCACGACCCGCTGCTTTACGTGCTAAGTCGTACTGGGATTGCGCTTGCAAATAGGTTAATTGGGCTTCTGCGAGTACAGGAGAATGCACCATTGCCAGCACATCGCCTTTTTTAACTTGGTCACCACGCAAGACTTTAATTTCGGTAACGCGACCCGAAACCGTGGTGCCAACTCGCGCTACTCGCTTTTCATCCAGCTCAATACTGCCAGAAACTTTTAACTGTGAACGCCAATCAACCTCTTCAACCTTAGCAAAGCTTAATCGGGCTAATAATTCGGCGCTGGGTTTGACTAATGATTGATTTTGACTGATTTGATCTTGTGGCGCTTTGGCATCATCTGCTGCTTTATCGCTTTGATCACAAGCGGCTAACAACAAAATACTCGATAAAGTCATGGTTGTTAAAATTTTTTTCATCGGATTATTCTCCTACCGCTTGAGTCAGTTGCTGAATGTCCATACAGGCGTAGCGACGTTCAAATTGATTGGTTAAATAGCCACGTTTAACAGAAGCTAGGGTGCGTTGCGCGTCGATAAAATCAAGAATACCGCGCTCACCATATTTGTAAGCGGCTTGCGCTACCTGAAATGCTGACTCGGCCTCTTTCAACAGTCCTGATTCGTAACTGACTAGCTGAGCATTAGCATTTTGATAACGAATAAAAGCTTGCGACCAGTCTTGTTTCAACTGACGCTCTACCGACATCACCATTGCTTCTGATTGTTTTTGTTTTGCCCTTGCGGAAGCAATTTGACCGTCTCGTTGATTAAATAAAGGTAAGGGTAAGTTTACACCCAGTTTAAAACGTTCAATGCCTTGTTCATGCTCTCCACCCAGTGTAAAGGTGGGCTGTGGCGTGACCAATGCCTGCTCAAAACGGGTAGTTGCTTGATCTTTGGCTAAATTGGCTTTAGCTGCTTGATATAAAGGATATTGTGCGACTAAGTCATCAAATGATTGATTAGGGATAAGACAAAGTTGACTGTCTGCAGGCAAGTCATCAAGAATCTCTGGCACAACCGACAGTCCTAGCAACTCTCTAAGCTGTTGACGCGCTAACAAATGCTGCTGTTCAGCTGCATTAAAACGTGTCTGACTGGTTAACCATTCCGCTTCGGCTTTCACCCCTTCGTAGCGCGCCGACTCACCCACTTTAACTTTAAGTTGAACCGCATCTCTTAATTTTTCTAACAATTGCAATTCATCTTTAGCCTGTTGCATTTCTTGCTTGCGCTGAGCAACTTGATAGTAAGCACGCTGAATTTGTGTTCTTAACTGACGCTGAACCAGCAGCGCTTGTTGGGTTGCGATTTCGATACCCTGATCAGCACCCAACTGACGATATTGACGCACACTGGGCGTTTCAACAGGAAAAGCCATTGCCAATGACTGGCGATCTCGTGTTTCACTCACCACATCTAAACTGGGATTAAGGTACTGACCCGCGGTAACACGCTCGGCTTGAGATTGTTCAATAAAGGCTTGGGCGGCTTGCCACTGCGGATGTTCTTTCAACAAAGCCATCGCCTGTGACAAGGTTAATGAACTAGCATGAACTGAAGTGGCTGCAAGGCTTAAGCCTAAAGCCAAAGGGACCATTAGTTTCATTGGTTATCCGCCATAATTAAAATTTATAACCTATTATGCACCCTTTATGGGAAAATTGGAATCACTCTCATTCATTTGTTTAATATTGGCGTACTTCTGTAACGCTTTTTTTCTCGCAACATCATGATCTACTAGAGGAAATGGATAATCTTTACCTAAAACTAACTGTGCTGATTGTCGCTCTGTTGGCGATAGCTTCCAAGGGACATGTATAAGCTTTGCCTCAAGTTTACTGAGTTCAGGCACGTATTTTTTAATAAACTTCCCGTCAGCATCAAACTTTTCAGATTGTAACACAGGGTTAAAAATGCGAAACGGCTGTGCCGCATCACAACCCGTCGAAGCTGCCCACTGCCAACCGCCATTATTGGCTGAAAGATCAAAATCCAATAACTGTTGAGCAAAATAGGCCTCACCCCACTGCCAATCAATGTCTAAGTCTTTAATCAAAAAGGCAGCCACGATCATACGTAATCGGTTATGCATAAATCCCGTTTGATTCAATTGGCGCATGGCAGCATCGACAATGGGATAACCCGTTCGACCCTCACACCAAGCGGAGAACCAATCTGCTCGATTTTCCCAAGGCTGTTCACGCCACTCTGCTTTATATGCCTGATGTGCCACATTAGGATGATGGTACAAGAACTGCATGTAGAACTCACGCCAAATCAATTCAGACAACCAAGTATTTGCCCCTTCTTCCCCTTGCATCCAGGCAGTTAAGGCTAGCTGCCTTACCGAAATGGTGCCAAAGCGTAAGTGCACCGATAAATAAGAAACCCCTTTAACGCCCGGAAAATCTCGTTTATCTTTGTAATATGTCATGCGTTGCTGGAAATCCTGCCATGCCAATCTTGCCCCTGACTCACCTGCCTTAACCACTAAAGCTTGTCGTTCAAAACCCAGCGATTCGAGTGAGACATGCTGATCGGGCAGGTTATCAGCTGCATACCAATGCTTTGTCAAAGAAGTGCTATCAAAGCTGGTCAGATCATTCACCTTTAATCGTTTCAACCAAGCATTTTTATAAGGCGTGAAGACAGTCAAGGGTGTGCCTTTTTGCGACAACACTTCATCTTTAGCGAAGACTACCTGATCTTTTACTAAGATTAGTTTTCTGTCTTGCACCGATAAGCACTGTTCAACCTCGATATCACGTTCTATGGCATAGGGTTCATAATCCTCACCTGCATAAACAACCGCTGCTTGATAGCGTTCAGCTAATTGCGGAATCAACTCGATGGGATTGCCATGATGTACTAATAAGCGCCCACCTTGAGCCTCAATTGATTCAGATAATTCGCTCAACGACTCATCAATAAAAGTTAAACGACGATCATTGCGAGGCAATTTAGAAAGAATCTGATCATCAAAGATGAACACGGGAATGACCGCAGAATGTTGACTCAATGCGCGATAGAGTGTTGCATTATCGTTTAATCTTAAATCCCGACGAAACCACATCAGTGCCACAGAATCAGCTTTGTTCATTATTTGTCCTTAAAACAAAAAAGCTGAGCAATTGCCCAGCTTTGAAGTATGAAATCAACGAAGGAATCAGGTTCATCGTAATGGAATATCAATTTCCAGCATATCAATACCATTTTGTGTTTCCATCAGCACACGCACAGCATCTCTATCAACAGGTACATACTTAGCAATAACTGCAATAATTTCTTCACGCATTTGTGGTAAATAGCTGACCGAACGCGATTCGCTTCGACCAGCCGCGATCATGACACCTAAACGATCTTTTGCCAGAGCGGCACTGTTCGTTTTTTTCTTGAAAAGGTCAAATATACTCATCATGAGACACCTTTATTAAGAAAAGAGACGGGCAAACAGACCTTTTTTCTCGGCTGTTAAAAAACGCTGTGGAACATCTTCACCTAAATAACGTGCCACGATATCGCCATAGGCTAAGGAAGCATTCGATTCAGGTGCATTTAATACCACTGGCATACCCGCATTCGATGAAGACAAGACTTCTTGACCTTCAGGCACAGCACCCAAGAATTTAACGGCTAATAACTCGATAATATCTTGATAGCTCAGCATTTCACCCGCATCAACACGGTTCGGGTTATAACGTGTCACCACCAAATATTCATTAATGCGCTGACCGCTTTCGCCTTTTTTAGACTTAGCTTGCAAAATGCCTAAAATACGGTCTGAGTCACGTACCGAAGACACTTCGGGGTTGGTGACAACAAAAGCATCATCGGCAAAGCGTAACGCCATTAAGGCCCCCTTTTCAATACCCGCTGGTGAATCGCAAATAATATAATCAAAACCATCGGCTTTTAACTCTTCAATTACCTTTTCTACGCCCGCTTCGTGCAAGGCATCCTTGTCACGCGTTTGTGAGGCTGGCAGAATGTAGAGGTTTTCAACACGCTTGTCACGAATGAGCGCTTGTTTCAACGTCGCTTCACCATGAATAACGTGAACAAAGTCATAAACGACGCGGCGCTCAACACCCATAATCAAATCAAGATTACGAAGCCCTACGTCGAAATCAATCACCGCAACTTTATAACCGCGCAGTGCCAAGGCAGTTGAAATATTCGCTGAAGTCGTCGTTTTACCGACACCGCCCTTACCTGAAGTGACTACAATAACTCTTGACACCTTAGCATCCTTTTTGTGAAAAAATTAAATTTTTAATCTAGTGTATTGAATTTCAAGCTATTTTGTTCTAAATAGATTTCAACCCATCCTTGTTTAACCAGTTGTGGAATATCATCAGCTAATAAAAATATTCCAGCGATACTGACCAATTCAGGATTAAAGTTTTTGGCAATAATCCGCGCTGATCTATCCCC
The DNA here is from genome assembly GCA_964416645.1 of uncultured Francisella sp. Taxonomy (GTDB): domain Bacteria; phylum Pseudomonadota; class Gammaproteobacteria; order Thiomicrospirales; family Thiomicrospiraceae. Next base: position 17,671 of record CAYQEZ010000014.1, read on the forward strand.
TGATGCGCCCGCATGAAGTCTCCCACGAACCGCCCCCAACACGGTAATATTACCGCCAACAAAGAGTTCTGCTCCAGAATTAATACCGCCCTCGACGATCACATCGTTGAAGAGGTGTTTTTCAAATTGACCTGAACGTAAACTAGGAATGCGCAAGGCCTTCTGTACACTGGGTGCCTCTTTTTCCGTCAAGGTACCACTAGTGTCCTTACTTGCTGGTGTCGATTTAGCCGACGCAGACTCAGCAACAGCCGCTGCTGGTGACTCAGTCGTGTTAGATGCAGCCGTCGCTTCGGTATTTTTTTCACTAACTGAACTGGGCTTGAATACAGCCAATCCACACATTTCAGCATAATCTACCAAATGCGCATCTTTGGTACGAATACCTACTGGTGTTAACTGGTGTTGACGTAGCAATTCTAGTAGCTGAGCTAATTGAACACTACTTAACCCACACAAGGGATCGACCACGACGGGAGCGCCACGCAAAAACTTACCCGCCTTTGCCAATTTAGTAGTAAGTAATTCACCAATTGCCGTCATATCACTAGCATGAATACGCACCAGTGTTAAAGACAATTGTGAAGATTTGAATTCTAACGCATCCGACATGGGTTACTGGCTATCCTTTTCTGCCTGGGCCTTCTTAGCAAATCATGATACTCAATAGTGCCTATCAGCGACAAGCGACAAAAGCGCTTTTTTACACTTTTTTAACGCTTGTGCACAGTTTCTGTGGATAACTTTGTGCACCATCAACAGAACAAGTCAGCAAGTCGCTGAATTCACATTAAAAGGCAAAAGCTCTCAAAGACTTGCTTATTTTTTAGGCAAGTGAGCAACGTCATTACGCAAATAAATGGGCAATGCCAACTCATCATCCCAGCTTAAAAAATGCTGTTTTAATCCTGTTTCTACCAAGCTAAACAATGAGTTAATATCTACGCGGTGTTGTGCAGAAAAACGAGGAATTTCAACCTTGACAAGCCTGTTTTCCAGCAAATGTACATCTCCCGCAATCACGCTTGGTAAGGGTTGCTCACTTGATTGTTCAACCGTGCTGATTGAGTCAGCCATCATCACCTGAGCACCTTGAGTAAAATCATAAACAGCCCAATAAATTTGCGACATGCGCGCATCAATGATTGCACCAACATAGGGCTGATGTGTTTGACAATAGCCTTGCCACGCCAATGCCATTAAGGTCGAAACCCCCAAGGTCGGAATCGATGAAGCAAAGGCCAGCCCCTGAACCACGGATACCCCGACCCTAACCCCAGTAAAAGAGCCTGGTCCTTTGGTATAAACAATGCCCTGAACATCCAGCATGCTGAGTTTAGCCTGCGCTAATAAGGACTCGATCATCGGTAAAATACGCTTAGTGTGCGATTGGGGCTGCATATCGCTATCAGTCCAACAGACACCTTGATGCATTAGCCCAATATGGCAACCCTGCCCAGTGGTATCAATTAATAACCATGTTGGCTGGTTAAGCTGAATGCTATCTGTTGAGGATTTGGACACCTTAAGAGACTCCTATAGAATGAATAAATGCCACCGCCTCGGCATTGCTGCGCGTTTGTTTCATAGGAGGCAGTGCCGCTAAGATTTGTTTGCCATAGTGTTTTTGCGTGATACGCGGATCGCCAATCACCAATACCCCCCTATCGGTTTCACTACGAATTAAGCGCCCTGCGCCCTGAATGAGCGCCATAGTGGCATCTGGCAACTGTTCGCATACAAAAGCCGACAACCCTTTTTCCACCAACAAAGCCTCACGCGCTTGCGCTACTGGGTCATCGGGTGGAGAAAAGGGAATTTTATCAATCACCACTAACGACAAAGCTGAACCAGAAACATCGACACCTTCCCAAAAGCTCGCTGTGGCTAACAATACTGCATTACCTTTGCTGCGAAAGGTGGCAATTAGGTGATGCGCGTCTTGCTCACCCTGTACTAATAACGGAAAAGGCAAATGAGGGCGCAAGGTGTCAGCCGCCAGCTGCATCGCTTTGTAACTGGTGAATAATAAAAAAGCCCGTCCGCCATTGGCAATAATGAGCGGCCAAACGCGACGCATCAGCGCCAGCGTATAATCGCTCTGATTCGGTTCGGGTAGTTGAGCTGGTAAATAAAGCATCGCTTGCTCAGCATAACGATAAGGACTTTGCCAACGATGACAGTCTGCTTCCCACAATCCCAATTGACGTTGCACATAATCAAACGACTCACCGACCGCTAAGGTAGCGGAGGTCAAAATCACACTGCTGTAGCTTTTTTTCATTGCGCTGGCAAAATCGTCAGCAATAGATAAAGGTGTCGCATACAAAAACCAGTGATTATTCTGCGCCTCAGCCCAAGGCACATTCTGACTGTTATTCATACCCCAATTCAGGGTTGCTTCAGCTAATCGTCCTAATAGAGCTGCTTGAGCTTTAATGCTTGGACTTCGATCGGCTGCCAAAGCAAGCTGAGGTAGCAGTTGTCGCCACTGCTCAATAAAATCCACTAAAGCTGCTTGTTGCGATGCTTGCGCTAACCAGTCTTCAGCTTTAAATTTACCCTTAACGCCTTCTGCCGTTTGTTGCCATTGTGCCAAGGCAACCAAGGTGTCTTGTAACGCCTTATCACAAGCGGGCATATCCCGAATTTCATTATTCATCAGCTGCGTAATTTCGCGCAATCCATGCCCCCAAGATAGGGTACTAGCACTTTGGCCCAACGCCTGCACTAACACGGGCGCCAGTTGATGGGCTTCATCAATAATTAAGGCATCTCTTTCGGGCAAAATGGAACTTAACCCTGCCGCTTTAAGCGCTAAATCGGCACCTAATAAATGATGATTGATGACAATAATGTCGGCATCTTCCGCATCTTTACGCAAAGCGGGATAGGCGCAATGGTCTGCATCACAGGTCACCAAGGCACAAAACTCACTACGCGCACAAACCTTTTCCCATACCGGATTGGCTCGACTTCCCAACACCTCTGCCAACTCACCCGTTTTATGGCGACTTGACCAGAGCTTGATTTCCTGAATGGCAACTTGTATGCCTTTTTGGTTGTGAATAGCCGCTTGCTGCGCCGCTTGAGCAAGACGCTGAGTGCACACATAATTCTCGCGCCCTTTCAACACCACAATCCGTGCTGGAATCGATAACGCCTGACATAAGGCGGGCAAGTCGCGCTTCGACAACTGATCCTGCAAACTCTTGGTTGCTGTGGTAATGATGATTTTTCGCCCTGAAAGCAGTGCCGCGACACCATAAGCAAAGGTTTTACCAATGCCTGTACCAGCCTCGGCAATGAGATTTCCGCCCTGACGTAAATGCGTAAAGCAAGCATCAGCCATTTCAACCTGACCCGAACGCGGCTGAAATTGACTAAAAAACTGCGATAACACACCGTCGGGGGCAAAGGTACGTTCTATTTCTTTATTCATGAGGCTATTTTACCTGCATCAATCGCCTAAAATGCGTAAAAAAGCTATACTTTTGCACATGAATCAAAAAATCGATATTTTATACGCTGATGATGATCTGATTGTCGTCAACAAACCACCTCAATTACTGAGTGTACCAGGACGTGGTGAGCATAAACAAGATTGTTTAGTGAACCGCTTACAAGCGGAATTTAACGGTGTGCGAATTGTGCATCGCTTGGATTGTGATACGTCGGGAATCATGGTACTAGCGATGCATGCTGAATCGCATCGACGCCTATCCAAACAATTTGAACAACGCTTAGTGGACAAAACCTACCTAGCCCGTGTCGAAGGACACCTGCCTAGCACTCAAGGCGGTATTGATCTCCCCCTTGCGTTAGATTGGCATAACCGACCGATGCATAAAGTGGATTTTATTTACGGAAAGCCGGCACAAACAGGCTGGCGGGTGTTATCTGAAACCGATACCACCACGCTCGTTCGTTTATTTCCACATACGGGACGTTCGCATCAGCTACGTGTGCATATGCTCAGCATGGGTTGCCCGATGGTGGGCGATATGCTTTATCATCCCCGACATGAAGAATATCATCGCATGTGTTTACACGCCGAAATGCTCAGTTTCATTCATCCACATAAAGGTGAAACCATGAAATTCATGAATGAGGCTGATTTTTAACCCGTAACCAGATAAAAAAACCGCTAATAATTAGCGGTTTTTTTATTATTTGAATGACGAAATCACTTTTTACGGTGTTTCGGCGCAATCAAGTCGGTAATCGTGCCTTCTGCCATTTCAGCGGCAAAAGCAAAGGTTTCCGACAAGGTAGGATGCGGATGAATCGTCAAGGCAATATCCGCCATATCCGCGCCCATTTCCAAGGCTAAAGAAGCTTCCGCTACCAACTCACCCGCATTTGGACCCGTCATCGCTGCACCTAATAGCCGATGTGTTTTGGCATCAAAAATCGCTTTACTCATGCCTTCATCACGACCCAAGCTGAGACTACGACCCGATGCCGCCCAAGGGAAGACACCGACTTCGATCTCAAAGCCTTTTTCCTTAGCCTCGCGCTCGGTCATACCAACCCAAGCCACTTCAGGATCCGTGTAGGCCACCGACGGAATGCTAACAGGCGTAAATGCCGACGGTAATCCACAAATCACCTCAGCAGCCACTTTGCCTTCATGCACCGCTTTGTGCGCTAACATAGGCTGACCAATAATGTCACCAATAGCATAGATATGATCGACATTAGTTTTTTGACGCTGATCGGCAGGAATAAAACCACGATCCGTCACTGTCACTCCCGCTTTGTCGGCATCAATCATCGCACCATTGGGCGCACGACCTACCGCAACCAGTACCGCATCGAAATCTTCTTGCCAAGTTTTATCGCCTTCGCCAACAAAAGTCACGGTTAAGGCTTCTGGTTTGGCTTCAACAGCAGTTACCTTGGTTTTCAAGTGAATGGCTTTGTACTTAGGTTTGATGCGCTTAACCAGTGGGCGCACCATATCAGGATCTGCCCCTGGAATGAGTTGATCCATTAATTCGACGACGGTAATTTCAGAACCCAAAGCACCATAAACTTGCGCCATTTCGAGACCAATAATGCCACCACCCAAAATCAGCAAGCGTTGCGGAATCTTCTGCAAATTCAGCGCATCGGTTGAATCCCATACACGAGGATCGTCATGCGGGATAAATGGCAATTTAATGACCCGAGAGCCAGCGGCAATAATCGCTTGCTCAAAACGAATGCGTTTAACCCCGCCCTCTTTGTCTGTCACAGCCAGCGTGTGGCTATCGACAAAGCGACCAAAACCATGCACCACTTGCACCTTACGTTGCTTGGCTAAACCCATTAGCCCTGTGGTCAGTTTTTTAATCACACTTTCTTTGAAACCGCGCATCTTATCAATGTCGATTTGTGGCTCGGCAAAGGTAATACCATGAGCGCCCATATCCTTAGTTTCATTCAAAATGTGCGACATGTGCAGTAATGTTTTGGAAGGAATACAGCCGACATTCAGACACACGCCACCAATCACATCGTAGCGCTCGACCAAAATCACCTGTTTACCCAAGTCTGCCGCACGGAAGGCCGCAGTGTAACCGCCTGGTCCACCGCCTAACACCAATACCTGACAATGCATATCGGCATCACCCGATAGCGCCACTGCCGATGGTGCAGCCGATGCCACTGTCGCAGTTGCCGTTTGCTTTTCAACTTCCGTCAACTTAGCCGCAGCGGAACTAGCCATTTTACCAATCACCACGCCCGTATTAATGATGTCACCCACTTTCACACTCAGGCTTTCAATCTTGCCTGAATGAGGACTGGGAATTTCCATCGTGGCTTTATCACTTTCCAAGGTGATGAGCGGTTGATCGATTGATACATCGTCACCCGCACTAACCAGAATTTCAATCACGCGAACGTCTTTAAAATCACCCAAGTCAGGAATTTTAATATCAATAATCTGTCCCATAGCCGTCCCTTAGAGTAACAGTTGACGAATATCGGTCAGCATTTGACCCAAATAACTGGTAAAGCGCACACCCTGAGCACCATCAATGACACGATGATCGTATGACATGGAGAAAGGCATCATCAAGCGCGGTTCAAAGCTTGAACCATTCCAAACAGGTTGCATTTTCGCTTTAGAAACACCCAAAATCGCCACTTCAGGCGCATTAACGATCGGCGTAAACTGAGTACCACCAATACCACCCAAGCTAGAAATCGAGAAAGTCGCTCCCGACATATCAGCAGGTGACAACTTGCCTTCACGCGCTTTATGGCTCAGCTCTTTTAGGGCTTCTGCCAATTCCCATACCGATTTTTTATCGGCATCGCGAATGACCGGGACAACCAATCCATTCGGTGTATCCACCGCCACACCAATATGGTAATACTGTTTCACAATCAGACTTTCACCGTCTACTGCTAAAGAAGCATTAACGTGCGGGAACTTTTTCAAGGCAGCAACGGCTGCTTTAATAACAAAAATCAACGGGGTAACGCCAACACCACGCGCCTTCGCCTGCTCTTTTAGGCTGGTACGGAAAGCTTCCATTTCGGTAATGTCACATTCATCGAACTGGGTTACATGGGGCACGTTTAACCAGCAAGCGTGTAGGTGCTTACCCGAAATTTTCTTAATGCGTGACAAGGGTTCAACGCTAATGTCACCAAAATCAGCAAAATTAGGCTGTTTAATGGATGGGATACCCATACCACCTGTTGCCCCAGCTGCATTTGGTAAAGCTTTAGCACCCGACATCACGCCTTTAACAAAGCCTTGTACGTCATCTTTGCTAATACGACCTTTAACACCCGTGCCAATCACGAGGGACAAATCCACACCCAACTCACGGGCAAACAAACGCACCGAAGGGCTAGCATGAGCCTTAGCACCCGCCACGGGCGCGTTAATCGGTTTTTCTGCCGACGCCACTGGCATAACCGCTACTGGCGCTTGCGTCGACGCTGGCACAGGAGTTGCCACCGCAGCTAACGTTGGCGCTGGCGTGGGTTGCGGAGCTGGAGCGACCTTAACGGCAACAACGGACTCATCGGCTTCCACTTCCGCAATCAACACGCCTGTGGCAACCTTATCACCTACCTTCGCTTTTAAGCTGACAATTTTACCCGCCATAGGTGAGGGAATTTCCATGGTCGCTTTGTCACTTTCTAATACCAACAAGGCATCATCAACGGCAACCACATCACCTTCTTTCACTAAAATTTCGATGACATCAACGCCTTTAAAGTCGCCAATATCGGGAAGTAGCATAGGTTTAATAGACATACTGCATCCTCCCCTTTAAAGTGTCCAAGGTGCGGGTTTATCCGCATCGATACCATAACGGGCAATGGCATCAGCGACCATTTGAGCGGGTACTTCACCACGATCCGCCAAAGCCTTGAGTGTTGCAATAACAACATAATGCGCATTGACTTCAAAGAACTGACGCAACTGAGCGCGTGTATCCGAACGACCGTAACCGTCTGTACCCAAGACAACAAAATCACCTGGAATGAAGGCACGAACTTGATCGGCATAAGCACGTAGGTAATCTGTTGCAGCAATCACTGGACCTTCACTACCCGCTAACTGCTTGGTAATGAAGGGCACGCGTTTATGTTCTAATGGATGCAAGGTATTCCAACGCTCACACTCATCACCATCGCGTTTAAGCAAGTTGAAACTGGTTGCCGACCAAACGTCCGCTTGAACGCCCCAGTCTTGCGCCAACAACTCAGCCGCTTTAATCACTTCACGTAAAATCGTACCCGAACCCATTAACTGCGCTCTTGGACCATCGCCATTCGCTTCCGATAAACGGTACAAACCTTGAATAATCTGATCTTCTACGCCAACAGGCATCGCAGGATGCTCATAGTTTTCGTTCATTACCGTGACATAGTAAAAGACTTTGTCTTTTTCGGCTGTCATACGACGCAGGCCATCTTGAATAATGACCGCCAATTCGTAAGCAAAGGTCGGGTCATAAGTCATACAGTTAGGTACTTGACCAAACTGAATCAGGTTGTGACCATCTTGATGTTGCAGACCTTCACCCGCTAAGGTCGTACGACCAGCAGTACCACCAAGCATAAAGCCACGCGCTTGCGAATCGCCCGCTGCCCACACCAAATCCCCAATGCGTTGGAAACCAAACATCGAGTAGTAAATGTAGAATGGAATCATCGCCACGCCATGATTGGCATAACTGGTTGCGGCGGCAATCCAAGACGACATAGCACCCGCTTCGTTAATCCCCTCTTGTAAAACCTGACCATTCTGCGCTTGTTTATACCACATTACTTGGTCAGCATCGACTGGCTCGTACAACTGACCCGCTGGGTCATAAATACCCACTTGGCGGAACAGCCCTTCCATACCAAAAGTACGCGCTTCGTCTGGAATAATCGGCACCACACGAGGACCAACCGCTTTGTCACGCAACAGCACTGCCAAAATACGCACAAACGCCATGGTGGTTGACATGGTGCGTTCGCCCGTTCCTTGCAACAAGGCATCGAAAGCCGACAACTCTGGTACGGGTAGCACTTCTGAACGATCTTGACGCGAAGGCAAATAACCACCTAAAGCCGCACGACGCTCATGTAAATATTTCATCACCGCCGAATCATCTTGTGGCTTGTAGAAAGGCACATTGTCCAGTTCGCTATCTGAAATCGGAATACTGAAACGATCACGGAAATGACGTAAGCCATTAATGTCAAGTTTTTTCTGTTGGTGAGCCGCCATAGCGCCTTCACCATACTCGCCCATACCATAACCTTTAACCGTATGCGCTAAAATAACCGTTGGTTGTCCCACATGATTGGTTGCTTGTTGGTAAGCAGCATAAATTTTACGTGGATCATGACCACCGCGCGATAGCTTAAAGATTTCATCGTCTGACATATCTTTAACGAGATCAGCCGTTTCTGGATATTTACCAAAGAAATGCTCGCGAACGTATGCAGGACCGCGCGCTTTGTAGGCTTGATACTCACCATCAACCACTTCCATCATACGCTGCATTAACTTACCAGACTTGTCGCGCGCTAATAAACCATCCCACTCACTGCCCCAAACGACTTTTAAGACATTCCAACCCGCACCACGGAAGTTACCCTCTAACTCTTGGATAATCTTACCGTTACCACGTACAGGACCATCGAGGCGTTGCAAGTTACAGTTGACGACGAAAATCAAATTATCCAGCTTTTCACGATGCGCTAAGGCTATCGCGCCCTGAGATTCTGGTTCATCCATTTCACCATCACCCAAGAATGCCCAGACTTTACGACCCGTTGCATCAATTAGTCCACGCGCGTGCATGTACTTCATAAATCGCGCTTGGTAAATCGCCATCAACGGCCCTAGTCCCATAGAAACAGTCGGGAACTGCCAGAAATCGGGCATTAACCAAGGATGCGGATAAGAAGACAATCCAGGAGCCGCCACTTCTTGACGGAAACGACCCAGATCTTCCTCACTCAAACGACCTTCCATAAAGGCGCGAGCGTACATACCTGGTGAGGTATGACCTTGGAAGAAAATCATGTCCGCGCCTGTTGGCGCATCAGGACCTTTGAAAAAGTGGTTGAAACCCACTTCATAAAGGGTTGCACTAGAAGCAAAAGACGCAATATGACCACCCAATTCGCTAGATAAGCGATTGGCTTTCACCACCATTGCCATCGCATTCCAACGAATTAATGAGCGTAAACGACCTTCAATTTCTTGATCGCCTGGATAAGCAGACTGTTGCTCAGCAGGAATGGTGTTGATGTAAGGCGTGTTAGCACTGTAAAGCGTATCAATACCATATTTGCGCGCGTGCGCAATTAAGCTATTGATGAGATGTTGTGCTTTCTCCGTTCCTTCAAACTCCACCACCGACGCAAGGGCATCTAACCACTCTTGCGTTTCTTGTGGATCAAGGTCAACAAAGGTTTCGCTCATATTTCTTCCTCATGGGGTCATGAAAATTAACACACCAGCAACAAACGCAGACGGGTAAGTCAGGCTGGCATGCGCTATGAGCCAGCCCTTTTATGCGTCCATTGATGGCAAAATGGTTTTAATATGATACCAGATATCCCGTCAAACTGCCTTGTCATTGGCGCGAAGGGATAAAATTGGCCAGCCTTGAGTTTGCGCATAATCGCGTAAAACATCATCAGGATCAACGGCAATGGGATGATTAACCTGTTGTAATAAAGGCAAATCATTACGCGAATCTGAATAGAACCAAGTTTCAGAGGGCGCGAAGCCCTTTTGCGCTAACCATTGTTGCAAGCGCTGAATTTTTCCTTCTTGAAAACTGGGGATACCAACCACGTCACCTAAGACATGCCCGAACTCATCAAAGTCGGGATCAGTCGCAATCATTTCATCGATTCCCAACCATCGCACAATGGGCTCGGTAATAAAGCGATTGGTGGCCGTAATGACCAACAGCTGATGTCCCTGATTGCGATGAGAGTCAATCAATTCAAAGGCTTTGGGTAAGGCTAAAGGTTCAATGACCGTATGCATAAACTCCTGATGTAAAGTTCTGAGTTCAGCAACGGGAATGCCCACCAACGGTGCTAACGCAAAACGCTGATAAGCAATAATATCTAATTGACCCGACTTATAATCTGCATAAAAAGCAGCGTTTTGTGTTGCATAAGCTGTTGCGTCAACTAAGCCCTTGCGCACCACAAACTCACCCCATTCGTAATCACTATCACCCGCGATGAGGGTGTTATCCAAATCAAATATCGCTAATTTCATACCCTGCTACCCACAATTCTAAGAAAGGTCTGAAAAATAAGGCTTTCGCCTTTTTTCAGACTTCCTAACTTATTTTTTAGTTGGTGGAAGGGGTATTATCAATGTGTTACAGGGTAAAAATGACCAACCCCTTCCCCCAAGCCCCCAACCCGTTGCATTTTTCAGATATTCTCTGATAACTAGGGTGCATGCTATACCATCTTGCAAAGCAAGAAAACGCTTTTTTAAAATGGATTGCACTAACTTGATAACAATATGACGAAGAGGCAACTTCCCATTCCATCAACAATACTTTATGATGAACCTGTACCACCATTAATTACACTCGATCAAGAGGGCTAATATCATGTTGAAACCATTACTTTTTACAGGCATTTGCTTAAGCATTAGCGCACCCAGCTTCGCCAACAGTGATCATGCCAAAAAACTCATTCAAACCAACTGCGTCAGCTGTCACCAAGCCGACATTTACAAACGTGACAACCGCAAGGTTAAAAACCTAAACAGCTTAGCAACTTTTGTTGAGAACTGTAATACACAAACCTCTGCTGGCTGGTTCCCAGAAGATGTTGATGCGGTGGTTAAGTATTTAAACGCAAACTATTACAAATTTAAGTAAGACCAACCAAAAAAAGCCAGCGAATGCGCTGGCTTTTTTACATTCTGTTTTGTTGATTAATTCACATCAGTCAATATAGTCATCATCGTTATCCCGCCACGTCTTACGAGATACAGGTTTGCGACTGAGTGTTGTTCTAGTTTGTGATTGCACCTTTCCCTGCTCAACAGCAACCATTTTACGCGGTGTCGGTAAGCTACCGCGTTGACGAACTTCCGATCCATTCGAACGTGAATTACGGCGCTGTGATAACCCTCCTTCCCTATCAGCGGAAGCCTCATTCCGATTATCTTTCTTGCTGTAAGGAGCAAATGCCATACGAGTGCCATCTCTGTTAAATGGACGCGCTGCCTTAGGCGGTTCAGGTGCTTCCATTTTAGGCAAGTCCACCATAGTCAAGAGTCCATTAATTTGCTCTAAACTGGCTGGCATGGTTTTACCCTGACGCAAAGTTTTCGGTAAGCTGATATTACCAAAGGCAATACGCTTCAAACGACTCACTTGCACGCCCTGACTTTCCCACAGTCGACGCACCTCGCGGTTACGTCCTTCTAGCAAAGTAACCTTGTACCAACGGTTGATACTGTCCGTCGGTTCAAAAGATTTCAAGGGTTCTAGCTTATCAAAATTCGCCATACCATCATCCAAGGGAACACCTTGAACCAACTTGTCTAAAATATCTTTTGATACCTCACCAAAAACACGCACTAGGTAAGCTCTTTCAATGGCCTTTGAAGGATGCATGAGACGATTGGCCAATTCACCATTATTGGTTAACAATAGCAAACCCGTCGTATTGACGTCCAAACGACCAACAGCAATCCAACGCCCCGACTTAGGCTTAGGCAAACGCGCAAAAATGGTGTCACGACCTTGCTCATCCGAACGCGTAACCAGTTCATTTTCAGGCTTATTGTATAAAATAACTTCGGTAACTGGGACAGCTAACTCTTGTGGCGATAAGCGACGACCGCGTACCTGCAACTGATCCTTTTCGCTAACGCGATCACCCAACTTAGCCACTTGACCATTGACCTTCACAAAGCCCGCACTAATCCAAGCTTCAATTTCACGCCTTGATCCTAAGCCTGCTCGCGCCAAGACTTTTTGTAATTTCTCATCCATCGCTATTTTTTTCCTTACAACTTTCCAGCACCCTGACGAATGATTTCCGCTTCGCCACTGGTTAAATCTACCACGGTTGTCGGCTCATGCCCTACCCAACCTGAATCGATGATGCCATCAATCTGTGCTCCAATGCGTTCTTCAATGGTATCCGCATCAACCAAAGGCCAATCCTCATCAGGCATTATTAAACTCACGCTCAATAAAGGACCAGCTAACTCGTCTAGCAATGCTTGAACCACCTTATAGTCTGGTACACGCAGACCAATCGTGCTACGCTTGGGATGCCAGAGTCGTTTGGGCACATCTTTTGTTGCTGGTAAAATAATAGTAAAGGCACCGGGCGTCATGCTTTTTAGCATACGAAAAACGCGATTATCTACCTGAGCATACTGACTTAAATGCGATAAGTCTTTACAAACTAGTGTAAAGTGATGGGTTTCGGATAAAGCACGAATGCGACGAATACGTTCTACTGCGTCTTTACTGTCAAGACAACAACCCAGAGCATAACCTGAATCTGTGGGATAAGCGATTACCCCCCCTTTTTGCAAACACTGCGTTGCTTGCAACAACAAGCGTTGTTGCGGATTGTCTGGATGAACTTGCCAACGTTGAGGCATAACAGACGACTCACTATCTATATCAATAATTTCATGTGATGTGTATTATAGCTTGAAGCCAGTCTAAACGCTTAGCACTGCTGGTCAATTAATCCACTTTTATCCATTGTCTTTTACACGGAGTCGAATGTAATGAGTATTGCATTAAATCAAGCACTTCCCGCCTTTTCTGTTTCTGCTTACCCAGAACAAACTCTTACCCAAGATAATTTCAAAGGTCATTGGACTGTGCTTTATTTTTATCCACGCGATGACACACCAGGTTGTACGCAAGAAAGTTTAGCTTTTCAAGAACGTTTAAATGATTTTGAAATTTTATCCACTGCTGTGATTGGCGTATCACGTGATAATATGAAATCACACGAGAAGTTTTCGCATAAATTTAACCTAACCTTTCCATTAATTTGTGATACTGATGAGCAACTATGTCAGCTTTTTGCGGTTTTGAAAGAAAAAACTAACTATGGCAAAAAATACATAGGTATTGAACGCAGCACCTTCTTGATTGATCCAGAAGGCGTTGTGCGCTACGAATGGCGTAAAGTGAGCGTACCAGAACATGTTGAAGCAGTGATCGCACAACTAAAACAACTGATGGCATAATTTGAAATGACTAACTAGGAGCGACTCGATGATTGCCAACCGCACCCACATTGCCAGTAAACGCCTTTTTGTCATCGACACGAATGTATTGATGCATGATCCAATGGCATTATTTGCATTCGATGAACACGATTTATTCATTCCCATGGTGGTACTCGAAGAATTAGATGCCAACAAAAAAGGGATTTCTGAAATTGCTCGCAACGTACGTGAAACTAACCGATTACTAGATCAATTAATTGGCAACGCCAGTGCAGCAGAAATCGAGAAAGGACTTCCTCTAGCCAACATCGCCAATATGGGGTTGGGCAAAAACAAGCCTGTGGGTAAAGGGCGCAAGGGTAATCCTGGGAAATTGTATTTTGAAACGCGTCCGCTCAATTTTGACCTTAATGAAATTTTCCCAACACATAAAGCCGACAACACCATTCTCAAGTGTGGATTAGCACTACAACGACTCGATCCGAAGACGCATGTCACGCTCGTCACGAAAGACATTAACATGCGCATTAAGGCATCAGCTGTCGGTTTACATGCCGAAGATTATTTTAATGACAGCGTTGTTGAAGACAGCGACTTACTTTACACCGGCATGCGCGAGCTGCCCGATGACTACTTTGAAAACAATGGCGAGGCCTTGACTTCTTGGCAAGAAGGAAGCAATACCTACTATCGCATTGAAACCCCTACCGATAATCCTTGGGTAGCCAATGAATGCCTGCATACCACCGATGAACACGGCTTCTCCGCCATCGTTGACCGCATTGATGGTAACAGCAGTGTGCTGCGCTTCCCACGCGACTATCGCAACAGCCACCAAAGCGTTTGGGGTATTCACGCGCGTAACCGCGAGCAAAATTTCGCCCTAAATTTTTTGATGGATCCTGATATTGATATCGTTACGCTACTGGGCCCAGCGGGTACTGGTAAAACGCTATTGGCTTTAGCCGCTGGACTAGCGCAAACGATTGACGATAAACGTTATAACGAAATCATCATGACGCGCGCCACCATTCCAATTGGTGAAGACATTGGCTTTTTACCTGGCACCGAAGAAGAAAAAATGGCACCTTGGATGGGCGCCTTAATGGATAACCTTGAAGTCTTGACGCAACCAGAAGAAGGTGCAGCCAAATGGCAAACCAACACCACGCAAGAAATCATTAAGCAACGCATTAAAATTAAGTCGATGAACTTTATGCGTGGCCGAACCTTCTTGAATAAGTTTATCATCATTGATGAAGCGCAGAACCTAACACCCAAGCAGATGAAAACGCTCATTACCCGAGCGGGTCCTGGAACCAAGATGGTGTGTATTGGTAATATTGCCCAAATTGATTCGCCTTATTTAAGCGAGACCACTTCAGGATTAACCTTTGTGGTCGATCACTTTAAGGGATGGCAACACAATGCTCACATTACCTTACAGCGTGGTGAGCGTTCTCGTCTCGCCGACTTTGCTCAGCAAGTAATGTGAACTCGACCCAGTAACACAACGGCAGTTGGGCAACACCCACTGCCTTAATGGAGGTGATAGCATGATTCTCAATCAAATCGCCCTCAACCCCACAGTTCATTATCAAAGCTTGGCGCAACACGTTCAGCAACAGTTGCCTACCTTAATGATTCCGGTCTTCAAGCTAGACCCTACCAGTGCAAGTCGCGCTGTGGAAGAGTTACCTCTAGATCATGAAAAATCATCCGAATACGTCGAACTTCACACGCTAATCGACTATCAACCTTGGTTGAGACACCTTTACCGTCAGTGGCAGCTCGCACTCAAACAGAGTTTTTCGCAACTAACGGTCATAAATAACCTAACCGAACCAGATCACTGGCATCCAGAAAGCACTGCCAAAGCCATGAATGCCTTAGCGCTTTCCTACACAGGAAAACTCATTTACTGGTTAAAACAGGATCCTATCACTGTTGTCGATCAAACGACTTTGTTGTGGCGAGATACATGGCAAAGCTTTCGTCATGAACTCGAACATCAACAAACTAAGTTGCCCGTGTTACAAGCATTAGATAATACTGCCCACTATTTTCAACAATTTTGGCTGGAATCTTGGCTACACATTGCCGATTTACAATCGACCTTACCATCAAACCCAACAGAAAAGAACAACAAAGACTCTTAAAACAGTTACAATGTTATGCTTGTTGGTTAACATACTTATGGAGCGTTTCGATGCTGGTTTTCGGCATTTTTATTGGCATGTTATTGACCATTGGCGTAGGGATTTGGCTAGATACAAACTTACTAGCTAATCTGGTCGCCTTGTCTGGCATAACAGGATTATTGATTTTCTTTTTTCACAATGCAGATCAGACCGAAGGTCGAATCAGTCGCTGGTTGATTGGGTTAAGCCGAGAACAAAAAAAACAGTGGTACGGTTTATTCGCTGTTAGCCTGTTTTTTGGGTTGATGTTCGGCAGTTTTTGGAACGACAGCATGGGTGGACTATAACCGTGTTTGGATCGGACAGGAACAGTCTGCGTGAGTTTTATAAAACCAGTTGGCAAAAATACCAGCAAGGACAAGCACTCAGCACACTGGAGCAACAAGTAGTACAAGTGATCGCCGAACATCCAGAGTATCATCAGCAAGTATTGGCCAATAATGCTTCCTATCGCGATTGGGCAGTCGAATCGGGAGATACCAATCCTTTCTTACATATGGGTATGCATTTGGCTTTGCGTGAGCAAATCGCAACAGACAGACCTTCTGGCATAGCCCGTTGTTATCATTTACTCTGCCAATCCACACAAGTATCATTGGAAGCAGAACATCAAATGATGGAATGCCTTGGACAGGCTTTGTGGCAAGCACAGCGCAACAACAGCATGCCAGACGAAGTTGCCTATCTCAATTGTTTACAAACATTAACCCAAGATTTACACAGTCACCTTTAGTTTTAGTTAGGTATTAGCACCATGAGCACGACTCCCAACGAAATTATTTACACTTACACTGATGAAGCGCCCGCATTAGCGACCCACTCATTATTGCCTATCTTACAAGCCATCACCAGCAAAGCGGGGATTCGCATTCACACTAAGGACATCTCTTTGGCGGGTCGAATTTTAGCCAATTTTGCAGACTATTTAACAGAAGAACAGCAACAAGCGGACGATTTGCAAGAGCTTGGCATCTTATGCACCCGACCAGAAGCCAATATCATCAAACTACCTAACATCAGTGCTTCTGTGCCCCAACTGGTTGCAGCCATCAAAGAATTACAAACACAAGGTTATGCACTACCCGACTATCCTGCCCAGCCAATGAATGATAGCGAAAAAGCCATTAAAGAGCGTTACGCTAAAGTGCTGGGTAGTGCCGTCAACCCGGTATTGCGTGAAGGCAACTCAGATAGGCGCGTGGCAGGTCCTGTAAAAGCCTATGCTAAAAAGCACCCCCATAGCATGGGCGCTTGGTCACCTCAATCTCAATCGCATGTTGCGCATATGAATGAGGGGGACTTTTATGGTAGCGAACAGTCGCGTGTCATCGCATCGCCAACGCAGGTGCGCATTGAACACATTGATGGTACTGGACAAGTTACTGTCCTTAAAGACTCACTGTTGCTACAAGCTAAAGAAATCATCGATGCATCGGTCATGTCTGTCGCTGCATTACGTCAGTTTTATCAAACACAAACACAAGTGGCTAAAAGCAATAACCTATTGTTGTCTTTACACTTAAAAGCTACCATGATGAAAGTTTCTGACCCCATCATGTTTGGTCACGCGGTATCGGTGTTTTACGCACCAGCGTTAGAGAAGCACCAAGCAACGCTTAACTCACTGAGCGTCAACTTAAATAACGGTATTGGCGATGTTTATGCCAAAATTGCTAGTTTGCCTGAAGCAGAACGTAAGGTCATTGAAACGGATCTAGCGGCTTGTTATGAAACACAAGCCAAAGTTGCTATGGTCGACTCCGATAAAGGTATTACTAACTTCCACGTCCCCAGTAATGTCATTGTCGACGCGTCTATGCCTGCGGCAATTCGTAGTTCAGGACAAATGTGGAATGCACAAGGACAGCAACAAGATACCCTGTTTATGATTCCAGACCGTTGCTATGCAGGTATTTATGCCGAAACGATCGAGTTTTGTAAAACGCACGGTGCTTTTGACCCAGCTACCATGGGCACAGTTCCCAACGTTGGCTTAATGGCTCAAGCTGCAGAAGAATATGGTTCGCACAACAAAACCTTTGAAATAAGCTCTGCAGGCACCGTTCGCGTCGTTGATCTCAACACACAGCAAATTTTGATGCAACATCGTGTGGAAGCAGGTGATATTTGGCGTATGTGCCAAACCAAAGACATTGCCGTGCAGGATTGGGTTAAACTCGCAGTGACGCGTGCGCGCTTAACACACACTCCAGCCATTTTTTGGTTAGATCCACATCGTGCGCATGATGCTCATCTTATCAGCCTCGTTCGTCACTATTTAACCCAACACGATACTCAGGGACTGGATATTCAAATTCTTGATCCGAAAGCAGCTGTTCGCTTAAGTCTTGAGCGTGCTAAAGCAGGGCTAGATACCATCTCTGTTACTGGTAATGTATTGCGTGACTATTTAACCGACCTCTTCCCTATTTTAGAACTAGGTACCAGTGCAAAAATGTTGTCAATCGTACCCTTACTGGCAGGCGGTGGTTTGTTTGAAACGGGTGCGGGTGGTTCTGCGCCTAAACACGTGCAACAATTTGCAGAAGAAGGTTTCCTGCGCTGGGATTCTTTAGGTGAGTTTTTGGCCATTGCAGTTTCATTGGAAGACTTAGCGCATAAATCGAATAATGCTCGTATTGCCGTCATGGCTGACTGCTTGAATCAAGCGAATGGCCGCTTCTTAGACGAAGATAAATCACCTGGTCGCAAACTTGGTCAGCTAGATAATCGTGGTAGCCACTTTTATCTGGCGCTCTATTGGTGTCAAGCCTTAGCGCAACAGAGCAAAGACAGTGAACTCGCGCAAGCCTTTGCTCCTATCGCCAAAGCACTCGCTGAACAAGAATCGGCGATCCTTGCCGAGTTGACTGCGGCACAAGGTCAAACGCAGGATTTGGGAGGCTATTACCACGCTGAGCCTGAGCGCTTAAATCAAGCCATGCGTCCAAGTGAAACATTTAATCGCATCCTGGCGCAGTTGGCATGAGCATTGCGTCATTGAAGGGAGTCATACTGTTTGAGTTTCCAGCCCAAACAGCCAAACTTGTTCAAGTGTAATGTTAAGTGTCGGTGCCCAAGATGATGAACTTATTTGATGCAGAAAAAGACTACTATTCGGTATTGGGCGTAGCGCAGGCTTGTGAGCTTTCGGCGATTAAGGCTGCCTTTCGCAAGTTGGCGAAACAATATCATCCAGATGTGAGCGATCACCCTCTGGCAACCAGTCGTTTTCAAGAAGTCTCAGAAGCTTACGAAGTATTAAGTCGTCATCGACAAGCTTATGACTCAGCTGTTCAGTCTCTTGCACAAGCAGCGCAACGAGCACAACAACAGCGTCAGCAGGGCCAGCATCACGCATCCAGCTACCAATACTCACGACCTCAACGTTCAGCTCAATTCGATCATTGGACACCGCAGGCTGGGCGTGGACGTGATCGCAATATGGTTTATCCGTTAACGCTTAAATATGCCTTTCGTTTGCTAAGAGAAGGTTCGTTTTTAATTCCCAGTCTCAATACACGCTTGCCCTTTGACAGCAGCGCTTTGAGCAATAAAGAATTTCGTTTCCCTGGTAAAGGCTTCCCTGGATTATTTGGCGGCCCAGCTGGCGATTATATTGTCTCATTTAAACTCACCCACCATGCCCCCTTCAAAATACGTGGTGGCGATCTTTACATGCTCATTAAAGTACCGCGTCGTTTATGGGAAACTGGCGGAGAAATCTACTACGATACCCCCTCGGGACTATTTAAAGTCAATATTGCGAAACAGGTAAAGGAAGGTAGCTATATCCGTTTTAAGCATAAAGGGCTACCTGCTGATCGCCATCAACCTGGCGGTCATTTATACGCCAAAGTCACGCTAGAATAACGTCCTGTCAAGAGCTTACCAACTATGTCATTATCCGATTTAGCTCCAGAGCTCCTCGAGCAACTACATCATCAACCACCGCGTCGCTATGATGTCATTTTGCATAATGACGATTTCACGCCAATGGATTTTGTTATTGATTTATTAATGCGTTATTTTCGTCATCCAGTTGAACAAGCTACCAAAATTATGTTACAAATTCACCATGAAGGTAGTGCTATTTGTGGTACTTACTACAAAGAAATCGCTGAAACAAAAGTCAATCAAGTGCAACAACGTGCGCGTGCTGAAGGCTATCCTTTATTGGCAACCATGCAACCAGAGCGATCATAAATCTAAAGAGAGTCCATTATGTCTATGCTAGATAAAGATGTTAAAACGCTACTCTCCAATACCTTTGGCTTTGCGCAATCTCAGCAACATGCCTACGTTACCTTAGAACATTTACTGCGTTTACTAACGCAACAAAAAAATGTGCAACAGGCTTTAGCCGCTTGTTTAGTGGATATTCAAAAGCTCAATGAACAACTTGATGACCTGATTGATCATCAAGAGCTGATTGAGGGTGAAGAGGAAGAGCCCATTCCTACCATTGCCTTACAACGTGTCATTGAACGCGCTATTTTTAATAGCCAACAGCAACAGCCTGCACAAAAGGTCAGCAGTTTAGGCATTCTAGCGGCACTTTATAGTGAGCGCGATAGCCAAGCCGTTGCTCTGTTAGAAAATTCTGGTGCCGATAAAGCCAGCATGCTCAGTTATATCGCTCATGGTTTACGTAAAGATGAACCTAGTGCAACACATAAAACAAACACACATAAAACCGATAAAGAAGAGACAGAAGACGCACTTTCGCTTTACGCCATTCATCTAAACAGTCTGGTGAAAGCGGGCAAGATTGACCCCGTGATTGGACGAGATAGTGAACTACTGCGCGTTAGCGAAATTTTACTGCGACGTCGTAAGAACAACCCTCTCTTGGTCGGAGAACCCGGCGTAGGCAAAACCGCTATTGCTGAGGCACTGGCTTTAGCCGCTGAACAAAATACGCTACCAGAAGGTCTGGCACAAGCGCAAATTTACAGTATCGATTTGGGTGCACTATTAGCAGGAACACGCTATCGGGGTGACTTTGAAAAACGCTTCAAAACCATACTGACACAGCTGGAACGCATTCCCAATGCCGTTATTTTTATTGACGAAATCCACACCATTGTCGGTGCTGGTAGCGTGCAAGGCAGTGCTATGGATGCGGCTAATTTGTTAAAGCCCGCTCTCGCTCGAGGCACACTAAAATGTGTGGGAGCAACCACCTTTGAAGAGTATCGTCAAAGCTTTTCAAAAGACAAGGCGTTGAATCGACGTTTTCAAAAAGTGGATGTACTCGAACCCAGTGTGCAAGATACGGTTATTATTTTAAAAGGACTGAAAACACAGTTTGAACAACACCATCAAGTACACTACACCAACAGCGCTTTAACAGCAGCAGCAGAACTGTCGGCACGTTACCTAACTGACCGCCATCTTCCCGACAAAGCAATTGATTTAGTGGATGAAGTGGGTGCACAAGAACGCGCAAAACCAGCTAACAAACGAAAGTCTCGTATTACGGCTAGCGACATTCGCCACTTACTGAGTAAGCAAACACACATTCCCTTAACTGACTCTAACACTGACGATAGAGAACAGTTACGTGCCCTCAACAGAAGCCTACAGCATGTTGTGTTCGGTCAAGACTCAGCCATTCAACGGGTTGTCGATGCCATCAAACTGGCACGCGCTGGCCTTAGAGCGCCAAATAAACCTTGGGGAAGCTTTCTGTTCACCGGTTCAACTGGTGTGGGTAAAACCGAACTGGCCAAACAGCTAGCAAAACATCTTGGTATTCCGCTACATCGTTTCGATATGTCTGAATATATGGAAAGCCATAGTGTGGCACGACTCATTGGCGCCCCTCCCGGCTATATTGGCTATGAGAAAGGTGGGTTGCTCACTGAGGCCATTCTTAAACAATCTCACTCAGTCCTGTTACTCGATGAAATCGAAAAGGCTCATCCCGATATTTTCAATTTACTACTACAAGTGATGGATGATGGTCGCTTGACGGACAACAACGGACGTACGGCAGACTGTCGTAATTTAGTTCTGATCATGACTTCTAACGTTGGTGCAGAGCAATTACAACGTAACACCTTGGGATTTGTCAATGCAGATAGCCTTGCGCATCAATCACAAAAAGCGTTAGACAATACCTTTAAGCCCGAATTTCGTAATCGACTCGATGCCATTATCCCCTTCTCGCCACTGTCGGCAGAGGTGATGCCTAAAGTAGTAGATAAAGCTATTTTTGCCCTTGAAGCATTAGTAGCTAACAAAGGCTATCAGTTACAGTTATCACATGAAGCCAAAAGTTGGTTAGCACGAAAAGGTTATGACGTAAAAATGGGCGCGCGTCCTTTAGACAGAGTGATCGAAACAGAACTCAAACGCCCCCTTGCTGATGCCATTTTATTCGGTGATTTAGCCAAGGGAGCTTGTTTAACCGTTCAGGTTAATGAGGCGAGTGACGCATTGGTCATTTCAACGGATAGCCTAGGTCACAATGACGCTGATGCGTTGGTTGAAGCCAGCAATGAATAAGCTTGAGATGAAT
>CAYQEZ010000015.1:0-38462 GCA_964416645.1 uncultured Francisella sp.
ACTTATCACGAGTTCCCGTATAGGTTTATCAATGATGAAGTTCTTGTTAGCTTAGGGAACCTCTAAAAACCTCGCTTCGCTTGTTTTTAGACTTCCCAAGTTTATTTTTTAGCTGAAAGAAGGGGTTTTATCACTGTGTTACATGCTATTTTTAGCAACCCCTTCCTTCACACTTTAGTGCACCGCTAGGTGAAACTTCCTACCCATTGGGTTATTAGAGGTGCCCCTTAGTCTAAGCGGTTGAGTAAACAAAGATATTTTACAGCTTCATTTCATTAGCAATGAGTTGAATCAGGTCTTGAATATAGGGTTGCTCGCTCATACCTTGTGGTGTGGCGGCATAGAGCTTTGACCATAGTCCTTGTTCACCGATCGAAAGATAAGGTAGGTGTTTAAAATCAATTTGATTTTGCAATAACCAGCTAGGCAACACACAAATCCCCCGTCCTGCTTCGACACGTTGTAGCATCATAATGGTCATTTCTGAATAGCTTAGTGCCTGTGGCTGAACGCCCGCAGGTTGCAAAAACTGTTTAAAAACAGTCAGTTTTTCTTGTGAGACGGGATAGGTAATTAATGTTTGAGAGGCAAAGTCTTGTGCTGTTAAAAACAGCTTTTCCAGTAAGTCACTGTTGTGTGGCAACACGGCAACCAGTTCATAGCTGAACAATGGGGTATAGTCAATGTGTTCGGTTGGTTCTGGATCAGAGGTAATAACTACATCTAAGGCTTGCGCCTGTAGTTGTTGTAACGGCGGTTGATGAAAGCTGGGCACTATATCTAAATCGACACTCGGCCATTTGGCCTGATAGGGGCGTAATAACGGCATTAGCCATTCAAAACAGGTGTGACAATCAATACCAATCCACAACCGCCCCGTATCGCCTTGGCTGAGTGCGGTCAACTGTCGTTCTAATAGTTGCATTTGTGGTAAAAGGGTTTGCGCACTTTGCAGTAGCAATTTTCCCGCCGTGGTGAATTGTATGGGATGGGTCTTACGTTTAAACAGCTCAATACCCAGCAGCTGTTCTAGCTGTTTGATTTGGTGCGACAAAGCAGACTGAGTCATGTGTAAGGATTCAGCTGCCATCACTAAATTGCCACTGTGGTTTAGGGCGAGTATGGCTTTTAAATGTTTGATCTCTAACATAAATACTTCACATTCCCCTTGGTTCACAAAAACAGTCTATCGGTTCTTCTATGCGTTGAATTATAAAGAAGTCTGGGTGCATATTAACCTGAATTTAATTCAAGTTGAGTTGAAATTAAATCGTTTTTCCTATGTTAAGCGAGTGGCTATGATGCTCTCATCAGCCATAAACATTGCTTTTGACTTTGAACAGAGGAAGATCACCATGCAGACAGACTTTAGCTATAGTGTTAAAACGATTCGTTTCGACGAGCATTATCAGCCATCCAATCAGACACGTTTAACCACGAATTTTGCTAACCTAGCGCGTGGCGAGCATCGTCAAGAAAACTTGCGTAAAGCCATTGAGATGATTAACAACAATTTTAATTCGCGAGTATTTTGGGATAACCCAAACAGTGACCGCTATTCGGTTGAGTTGGAAATCGTGCATGTCGATGTCGATGTAGAAGGCAAAGGCGAAACCTTTCCTACCATTGAAATTTTGCAAACCACCATTGTCGATTATAAAACCAATCAGCGCATAGCGGGTATGGTGGGTAATAACTTTTCTTCATACGTGCGCGATTATGATTTTAGTGTGTACTTGTTAGATCATAACAGAAACAAAGAACAGTTTAGCGTGCCAGAAAACTATGGCAATTTGCATGGCAAGATGTTTCAAGATTTCATCAAATCAGACGTTTTCGCAGCTCATTTCCATAAATTACCTGTGATGTGTTTAAGTGTTTCTGATAATAAAACCTATCATCGTATAGCCAATAGCCATCCTATTTTAGGGGTGGAATACCAGCCTAATGAGACGTCTTTAACCGAGGCTTATTTCATTAAAATGGGCATGCAGGTGCGCTACTTTATGCCGCCTAACAGCGTTGCGCCTTATGCCTTTTATTTTTATGGTGATTTGATGAATGATTACAGCAACTTGGAGCTGATTAGTACCATCAGTACCATGGAGACTTTCCAAAAGATTTACCGTCCCGAGATTTATAACGCCAATGCCTATGCAGGCGTCATTTATAAACCCAGTTTGAAACATGCAGATCATTCATTAACAGGGATTGACTATGATCGAGTTGAGCGCAGTCGTTTGGCTATTGAGCAGGGGAAATGGGCTGAAAAGCATTTTATACAGCCGTATCAGCAGATTCTGAACCAGTGGGAAAAAAACTATGTTGCCTAAGGTCATCTCCAATAATTCAATTTATTCAATCGTTAAGAGTTTTTTGTGATGAAAAAACTATTCCCTACTTCTACCGTTGGCAGTTTGCCAAAACCTTCTTGGTTAGCTGAAACCGAAAAACTCTGGCCTGCTTGGAAGCTTGAAGGTGAAGCATTGGTTGAGGCAAAACAAGATGCCTTGCGTGTCACCTTAATGGAGCAAATGGAAGCGAGTATTGATATCGTCAGTGATGGCGAACAAACCCGTCAACACTTTGTCACTACCTTTACGGAAAACCTAGCGGGTGTCGATTTCGCCAAACGCACCACCATGCGCATTCGCAATCGGTACGATGCACAAGTACCCTCTATTATCGGTTCTGTCAGTCGCAAACAATCGGTGTTTGTTGAAGACGCTCAGTTTTTGCGCAAGCTCACTAATCAGCCAATTAAATGGACACTGCCAGGCCCGATGACCATGATCGATACCCTGTATGACGGTCATTATAAAGACCGTGCAACCTTAGCCATGGTGTTGGCCGAGATTTTGAATGAGGAAGCCAAAGAGCTTGCCGCTGTCGGTGTCGATATTATCCAATTTGATGAGCCAGCCTTTAATGTGTTTATTGATGAAGTGGATGACTGGGGCGTGCCCGCACTGAATAGAGCCGTTGAAGGGCTGAGTTGTGAATCGGCGGTGCATATTTGTTACGGCTACGGCATTAAAGCCAATACCGATTGGAAGAAAACCTTAGGTTTGCAGTGGCGACATTACGAAAAAACCTTTCCTAGTATTCAGCAATCCAATATCGACATCATCTCGTTGGAGTATCAAAATTCGAATGTGCCGATGGATTTGATGGAACTGATTCGGGGTAAAAAAGTGATGGTGGGTGCGATTGATGTCGCCACGCATCGCATTGAAACCCCAGAAGAAGTCGCTGACACCCTGCGTAAATCGCTAGAGTATGTCGATGCCGATAAACTTTACCCATGCACCAACTGCGGCATGATTCCACTGCCACGCCATATTGCCCGAGGGAAGCTGAAAGCCTTGAGTGATGGAGCAGCCATTTTGCGACGTGAATTGGAAAAATAAGGCTGCTATGATAGGTGTTGCATAGCCTTCAATAAAAGGCTAGCCCTAAAAACCAGCAACGCAAGGTTGTTAGAAATTTTGAAGCGGTTTACTGCCAAATTCCTTGCATCGCAATCAGTTGATCGATACCTTGTAAGAGCGTTGGTGCTGGGTGCAAAAATTTTTCACCCTCCAATACCAGTAGCTGGCTGATTTTCGGTAAATCAAGCAACCCGCAGCTTTCAGCGGTGCTTTGATGAAAAACAGCGATTAAGTTGGGCTGGAGCGATTGAATCAGTGCCAGTGTTTGTTGCTCGTTTTTGTCTTGCCCTAAGTTGATAACGCGTTTGTCAAAATCGACTACTTGAAAGTTTGCCTGAGTGAATAAGTCGCCTAACCAGCTTTGTTTGCCATAAGCATAGGGTTGTTTACCGCAGCTCGATAACAGCAAAATACGTTTTTGTTTGCCATTTACCTGGGCAAGTTTATCGTGCCAATGTGTTGCGAAGGTCTTTGCTTGTGCTAAGGCAGCCGAATCTTGCGTCGCTTGAGCGATGTCGATCAGGTTATCGCTGATTTGTGCCATGCTGTTGAAACTGTCTAAGCGCAACGCCTTTGCATTGGGTGGCGTAGTTTTTTTAAAGACATCTGGTTTTGTCCAAGTCGAGGTGATCCAAAGGTCAGGTTTAAGCGCAGCAATGGCTGAGGCATCGGGATCCATTACGCCACCTGTTTGGGGTAGGTTGAGGTGGGCATCGTAACGGCTGGTGCCGACAATACAGTTTTTTAAGCCTAAATACTCGAGTTGATGGGTGATGTAAGGCGACTGGCTAATAATGCGGGGGCAGTCGGCGAGCGTGATAACACTCCATAACAGTGCAAAGAGAGCGAAAGCGAGTTGAAATGGTGTTTTCATATGTTGATTGCTTATAAAAGCACCGCAATTTATGCGGTGCTTTTAAGGGGTTAAAACTTATATTCCACACCCGCTAAGAAGGTGCGTGGCGAGTAGGCGTAGTAGGTGTCAGAAAAAGCATTTCCTTGAATAACACGTTCGTCGGTCAAGTTGATGCCTTTTATAAATATACGCAATGATTTGTTCCATTGGTGGCTAGCGTTGGTGTGCCATAACCAGTAATTACCCGTTTCCATACCTGTATAACCAGCACCAAAGATTCTTTTGCCCATATATTGGGTTTGCACTGATAATTGGGTATTAGAAAGCCCTAAATAAGTCCAATTAAGTGAACCGCTATTTTCGGGACGTTGTGCCAGTTGTTTGCCGTCTTTATCCTTTGCATCTAACAAAGTGTAAGTTAAAGTAAACTCACTTGCTAGGCTTGGAATAGCTTGCTGAGCTTTCCACTCCCAGCCTTTCAGTTGCGAAAGTCCCGGAATATTGACATATCTTGGGTATTGGTAATTAATTAAGTTTTCAACTTGATCTTCAAAACGAGTAACAGAGAAGCCTCTCCAAGCTAAGCTTAACTCTCGACTTTCTATAGTTTCAGGTTTAATGTTAGGTGAGGCTGGTGTAATTCCACCACCGAATCTTTCAAATAAATTGGGTGATCTTTGTCTATCACCTAAGTTAAATGATAGATAACTGTCCTTGGTTAAGAGTTGTTTTAAGCCTAATGATTTACTGACGTAATCGTTGTAACGATTATGTTCATCTTTTCTTAAACCAATATTCACAATGGTTGGCTGTTCTGCTTGTGGTAAATGAAATTTTTGTACGCGATTGACGAAATAGCCAATTTGCTCGTAGCGCCCTGATTCACTTCCCGTTCCCATTTGTTTGGCGTTTTGGTGGATCTGCTCCGTGCCAAGGCTCCAACTGCCTAATGAATCACTTTTTGACGTGATTAAACTATTTTGATTTACATCTACATCGTAGCGTCCATTAGCAGAGCCAGAAAACCCAAACTCTTTTCTGAGCATGTTACCTTGCTGAGCCGAGACTTTGGTTTGCCAGTCTTGTATATTAAATGCGTAGCTTATGTAGCCTATATTCTGTTGATATGTTCCATGTGTATTTTTGTCATTTGGTTGGGAAACGTAGAGGCTATCATAACTGTCGTAACGGTTGTTGGCATCAACAAATGTGCCACCCACTTCTAAACGTTGTTTTTGTGCTAGGTTCCAACCGAGTTTTATGTTTGCAGTATCATTACGATAGCCGTCTTTTTCGTAATTTAGCGGGTTTTGTGGTTTACCGTTAATAATGGGTGTTATCGCAGAAAAGCCATCTTTGGATAATGATTGTAAGCCAACTCTCGCATCAAAGTTTTTTTGACCATAGCTTGCATTCAATTTAGTATGCTTCTGTCCTAAATCACCCAGCGTATAGCTAATAGATCCATGAGTGCCTTCTGCGGCTTGTTTGGTAATAACATTAATTACCCCAGCGCCTGCATCGGCGCCCCAAATGCCCGCTTGTGCACCTGGAAGTATTTCAATGCGTTCAATATCCGAAACGAGGATATGTTCCCAGTTAGCCCCATTTAAACTGGTTGGATCATTAAATCGGACCCCATCAACCAGCAAGAGAGTGCGTTTACTATCGTGACCACGTAAATAGAGACTGGTAGACTTACCCATTCCACCATAGCTCCACAAAGGTAAGCCACCAATTTTATCTAAGGCTTCAGGTAGGGTTTGAATGGCTTTTTCTTGTAGTTGTTCGCTGGTAATGACGGTGATATTACCTGTGTAGTCAGCCTTAGATTGTTCAACGCGTGTAGCAGAAACAATCACTTGGTCTAGGGCGGTTGTGTTTGCCCATAAAGGTGATGATAAGCAACTTGCCACTGCAAGGCTTAATAGGGTTGGTTTTGAAAGGTTCATAACATTTCCTTCGGTCATAAATAATATGGCACGAAAGACAAACGGATGTTAATGTCATTAAACCCTATTGCGTTGTCATCTTGCGTCGTTGCTCGGTGCTCACCTTCGGTCATGCACTGTTTGTACACTCCCTTGTCTGTGCGCCGTGCGCCTAGCCATTTTGCCAACTCATAACGGGTTTTCTGTTCATTAACTGACTAAATCGTCATCAAACAATTTAAAAAATTGCTTTGCCGTATTGCCCACCGCAATCGGTAAATTTGTCTTACTAGGCCGGTATCCAGACTTAAGAGCGATTTCATTTTACCTTCCCGAATCAGTACGCTGACCAGTGGTTGTGACGAATCGTCACGCAAAATGTTTTCTCTATTACTGTTGCGGGGGCAGTGTCGGCATTGCACCGAGCTTCCCGTTTAACATTTAACGACTAGGTTAAACGCACCTAATAATCAGGTTTACAGTGTAATTTTAGCATAAACTAGGCACATGGTTAAGGCGCTTGGTCTGCTGCTGTGTTAAAATGCTGTTCTTGTCTTTAAGCGCCCGTAGCTCAGCTGGATAGAGTATCGCCCTCCGAAGGCGGTGGTCGGACGTTCGAATCGTCTCGGGCGCGCCAATAAATTTCAATTAAAATGTAGTAGTTCAGACCTTATCTGACAGTTACCAATTTTTTAGGGTGTCTGTCAGATTAGATCAAAACTAATACACTTCATTATTGTTGCAACTGTATGAGCTTGTTAGTTGCAAATATTAACTGTCCAGTTCGGTAAGGCTTTGGACAGTCTATCATCATTAGTCCAAAATTGATCGCAATCGAAATGCTTAGCGAAGGCAACGTGAATTGAGTCAGGTGTTTTTAAGCCAGAAGCTCGGTATTTTAATGCTTCCAGCATAACGGCATCATTCATGCCATCTACCTGGCATTTATTTAAAAAAGATTGGTAGCGCCTGATGAGTTCATTATCTTTATCTTTTGTCGGCTTAACCAGTAACTCCAATGCAGTTAGTGATGACACCACAAATTGAGCATTTGTGTTAAGTGCGATCTGTTGAATCACCTTTTCGTAAAAATGCTCATGCCTTTCTACCAAATAAATGACTATGCAGCTATCCAAGTAAATTTTAGGCATTAATTAATCGTTCCATGCATTGCGATTAGCAAGGATGGTTTGATCTAACTGGTGATTATTGCTTTTGGGTGCATTGGCAAATTCTTCAGAGCCTAACAAGTTCAATAATTCTTTGCCACTATTGGGAGCGTAGCTTTCGTTCGTGCCTGCAACCTTATCGGATAAGATAGTAACGTAAGCTCTGACTTTACTTGCTAAGTTAAGTGGCTCTAAAAACATGACATGCCCATTCGGCATGATTTCAGCTTCAATTGTTTGTAACATCATTATTCTCCGCAACTTTCTGTTTTTTAGACGCTTCGTTTAGCTTATCAGCAATATTAGCAGGCTTCAAGTGTGTGTAGTGCTGTAGCATTCGTAATTCTTTGTGATCACTTACAGCGGCTGCTTCGATGATATTAAGCCCTGATTCAAACAGACGGCTTATCGCTTCGTGGCACAAATCATGGAAATTTAGGTCTTGTATGTTGGTACGAAGACATGCGCGCTTGAAAGCCGTTGTAATACTTTGCTCTGAATTGTAGCCAAAAACCAGTTCATTTTTTCTTTTTTGACCAGATGATAACTCTTTTAACACCGATAAGGCTTCATCGATCAGCGGTACCTTTCTGCTTTCGCCATTTTTAGTGTCTATGAGCAATGCGAACTTATCCTTTAGGTGGATATTGTGCCATT
Source organism: uncultured Francisella sp. (assembly GCA_964416645.1). Lineage (GTDB taxonomy): Bacteria > Pseudomonadota > Gammaproteobacteria > Thiomicrospirales > Thiomicrospiraceae. The sequence goes on from CAYQEZ010000015.1 coordinate 8,045, forward strand.
GAAGCTTTGCGAGTTAATCCCTTCTCATGGCGGTGGATAAAGCAAATTTAATCACAGGTTTAATAAGGATAAATTTCGCCCTCCGAAGGCGGTGGTCGGACGTTCGAATCGTCTCGGGCGCGCCAATAAATTTCAATTTAATCCCATAGCTTCTAATTCATCTTTGGATAAATAGCGGTAGGTATATCCCTTGGCCGACATGCAGCGATTAATATAACTTTCGCGTTCTAGCTCGTTGGCATCGAAGGTTTCAAAGCGCATCCGTGGTTGATAATGGCTGACATACCAAATTTCGCGACCATCATGAATCCGACGACCATAAACGGGTACTTGCACCCAATAGGGTTGTTGTATCCATTTGGTCGGATAGAGTGGGCGAGCTTCTTGTACGCACAGGTTATAGTCAGCATCGTGCAATTTTTGATCGGAAACAGCGCCATCTTTAAAAGCGACAGTGCGTCCGCAAGCGGTGAGTAATACCAGCATCACCATTACCAGATACTTGAACACAGTTTCGCTCCTAATTGATTCGTCATCACAGGGTGATTTGGATTGTTTTGCCGATTATCGCACAATTAATTGGCTTATGTTACACTGAATTCAGTGCCTAACTTGACGTTATTTTCCCAGCAAAAATGGGTTAATACGCGAACCCCATTTTGATGACCCTTTGGTGGAGAAGAAATATGCTAAAAGCCAACATTATCGAAAAATTAAATGCACAAGTGAATGCGGAAATGTTCGCTTCTAACTTGTATTTACAAATGGCTGCTTGGTGCGAGGATAAAGGCTTGGCGGGTGCAGCTGAGTTTTTTAAAAAGCATGTTCCAGAAGAGTTGGCTCATCGTGACAAGTTCATTCACTATCTGTTTGAATGTGGTGCACCTGTTCGCATTGGAGCTTTGGAAGCGCCGCGCTCAGATTACAACAATCTGGTTGAAGTGATTGAAGCGGCTTATGCGCATGAGCAAAAAGTAACGGCGATGATTAATGCCATTGCTAATTTGGCGTTAGATGAACGTGATTTTAATACCTTTAATATGTTGCAGTGGTTTATTGCCGAGCAGCGTGAAGAGGAAGTGTTATTTCGTGGTATTTTAGATCAAATAGCGTTGGTGGCATTTAAGGGGCAATCGGGCGAGGCTATGTTCCACATCAATCAACATTTGCAACGCTTAGCACAAACGCTTTAATTCATGTTCAAGATGAGTCAATTGGTTCATTTGGCTTTTTATGTGCCAGTAACCCATGCTGAAGCGGTAAAAACAGCAATTTTTGCCGCTGGTGCGGGTAAGGTGGGTCATTATGATTGCTGTAGTTGGCAAACCTTAGGGCTGGGTCAGTTTCGTCCGCTCGATGGCGCTAATCCCTTTTTGGGTGAGGTTAATCGCATCGAGCAGGTTGAAGAGGTTAAGGTCGAAACCGTCTGTCAGGTCGATGTATTATCAGCGGTAGTGCAAGCCTTGTTAGCGGCGCATCCTTACGAAGAAGTGGCTTATATGGCGTTGCCCATGATGAGCGTCAACTAAGCTATAATAAGCTCAATTTTTATCATCCTCTAATACAGCAAAGATTTCTATTATGTCGATTGCCTTGCCTGCTCGTCGTTTGAGTGTTGCCCCTATGATGGCAGTCACCGATCGGCATTATCGTTATTTTCTGCGATTGCTGTCTAAACACACTTGGTTGTACACCGAAATGGTGGTGGATCAGTCGTTAATTCATGGTGATAAACAGCGTTTTTTGCAGTACGCCGATTGTGAGCATCCCATAGCCTTACAGCTGGGTGGGCACGATCCGCAACGCTTGGCTCAGTGTGCGCGCTGGGCAGAAGAATGGGGCTATGATGAGGTAAATCTGAACGTGGGTTGCCCCTCAGATCGGGTACAAAATGGCGGTATTGGTGCTTGCTTGATGGCGACACCTCAGGTGGTGGCAGAAGCGGTTCATGCCATGCAGTCGGCAGTGAAGATTCCCGTCACAGTTAAGCATCGCATTGGTATCGACGAGCAGGAAAGTTTTGATGAACTGTGTCAGTTTGTTGAAACGGTGGCTGAAGCGGGTTGTCAGACCTTTATTGTCCATGCGCGTAAAGCGTGGCTGAAGGGGCTAAGTCCAAAAGAAAATCGGCATAAACCTCCCATTAATTGGCGCATGGTGCATGAATTAAAAGCACAGTTTCCAAAGTTGGAAATTATCATTAATGGTGATATAAAATCATTATCGCAAGGCTTAGACCATTTAGACAGCTATGAAGACCTGCCAGCGGTAGATGGTGTCATGCTTGGGCGGTTGATTATGGATGATGCTTGGGCTTTGCATGATGCTGATCGTTTGTATTATGGCGCTGAAAATCCGTTTACTGACCCTAAAGCCGCACTCAATATTTACGAGGAATACTTAGCTCAAGCCATAGCTGAGGGTGTACCCATCGGCTTAATGTTACAGCATTTGTTGGCTTTGTTTGTTGGGCAAAAGGGTGCGCGCCAGTGGCGACGTTATTTAAGTGCGAATATGTATAAACCCGATGCCAATTTAGACGTGTTGCATGAAGCCATGGCATTAGTGCAATTTGAAACACCAGTTGATTTTGAGGCGTCTTCTGTTGGTGTTATGTAAATCGACTCAAGCGGTAGGTGTATTTGATTCTGGTGTGGGCGGCTTATCGGTACTGAAAGAAATTCACCGATTACTGCCGCAAGAATCGTTACTTTATGTCGCTGATTCGCGGTTTGCTCCCTATGGCGATAAGTCGTGCGACTACATTCAGCAACGCTGTGAGCAACTCACTCAGTTTTTCTTAGCGCAACAGGTGAAAGCAATTGTGGTTGCCTGTAATACGGCGACCAGTGTGGCGGTGGATGGTTTGCGTCAGTGGTGTCCTGTGCCGATTATTGCGATGGAACCTGCCATTAAACCCGCACGCTTGCAAACCAAAACGGGTGTCGTGGGCGTGCTGGCAACCACGCAAACCTTGTGCAGTGCCAATGTGAATCGCTTAATTGCTGAGCACGGCAAAGACATTCAGGTGTTGTTACAACCTTGCAAGGGTTTTGTCGAATTGGTCGAGTCGGGTCAGTTGCGAGGCGAAGCCGTCACCGAATTGGTTGCTCAGCGTGTTCAGCCCTTATTAGCGCAAGGTGCTGATACCCTGGTGTTGGGCTGCACCCATTATCCGTTTTTGAATGAAGTCATTCGTGAGGTAGCGGGCGAGAAAGTCACGTTAATTGATCCTTCATCGGCTATTGCGCGTCAATTACAACGTAAACTCGCCGAGCATGAGTGTCTAGCGAGTGGTAATGAGGTCGGGACTGTGCGTTTTTGGAGCACGGGTTCTGTTGATGCGTCTCAGATCATTATCAGTCAGTTGTGGCCTGAAGCAGTGAATGTGCACCCACTTAATTATCGTTAAGCAAAAGGCTTCACAATACTCACGTCAGGGAAGCAGGCTTTAACAGCTTCTTCTTCACGCTGGTCAAACAAAAGCTTCACATTAGGGCCAGCATCGAGTGTGGCCCAGCAAGCCAGACCTTCGCTGCGTGCTTGCCAGAGGGTTTGCAAGCTGGCGATGGTTTCGGGTAAGAAGTAGCATAGTGCGGGTGATGCCGATAACATGGTAGCGTGCATGGATAACGCATTGTGTTCGCTGATTGCACCAATTTGCGCTATGTCTTGAGCGACAATCGCGGTTTGCAGTTGGCTTAAATGTTGGTCAATCATGGGTTTCCATGCGGGATAAAGACTGAGCCCATGTACCGTTTGTTGCATCCCTAAGCGCGAGCTAATGGGTTTGGCTTTGCGAGAGAGTGTTAACAATCCCACGCGTAATGAAGGTAATGCTTGAGGAATTGGGGTAGCGTAACTATCCATGCCATCGGTTTGACGCCCAGCGTGCCAATGCACCAAGCCATCCCATAATGAACGGCTGGCGCTACCCGAGCCAATACGTGCTAATATGGAAAGCTGAGTTTTACTGAGTTGCCATTGGCACAGGTCATTGAGCGCCAACACCAGCGCTGCATAGCCAGAAGCCGATGAAGCCAATCCTGCACCTGTAGGCACGTCGTTTTGGGTGTCGATGATAAAACCCAGCGACGGATTGGGGCGAAACAAATCCAAATAACGGCATGTGCGTTCAACGAAGGGATGATTGAGGGCTAAGCGCTCACCGTTCAAACTGATTTGATCGCTTCCTTCCGTCCAACGAATACGCGTATGCGTGCCTAGCGTTCGTAAACCAATGGACAGACTATCAGTAACTGGCAAGTTAAGTTCTGTGTCACGTTTGCCCCAATATTTAATGAGTGCAATATTAACTGGCGCAAAAGCCACTCCTTCACGGCTAAAGTCGGGGGCAGTCTTGGGGATGATGTTTTGAATACAAGCTTGTGCGGTTAGCATAAAGTTTCTCTAAAAATAAGTAAGTATCGCTAAAAGCAATAAGCGCCCAGCGCACTGGACTGAACGGAGAGGGCATCAGTCAGCGGTGTGCTGGGCGTGCCTAATCCAATCACACAGTCACCCAGTCCTGAACCCGAAATTTTTGCCCCATAAATGCCTTCACAAGCACGTAAACGATGAGCAATGCTGTCGAGTGTGGCATCACTTACGCCTAAACCCTGCATTAAACCATGCGCCATATTCATACAGCGCCCGACTTCAGTGAGGTTATTGTTCCGAATCGCTGTAGAGGCTAAATCGGTAAGTTGGCTGATCCAATTCAGCCAGTTTTCAAATAAAGGGTGATGATCTGGCCACAGTGTTTGCACCTGTCGAATCACTTGAGGAGTGGGGGTTTTATAACCACAATAAACACTGACAATCGGTAGTTGGTCAGCAATGCGTTCTATGCTAGGTTGACTGGGGTCAAAACGAATGATACCGCCACTCAAGGCTACGGCTAAGTCAGTACCTGATCCTGTGCCTTGTACCGCTCGAATGCAAGATAACCCCAGTTGAAAACGCGCGTCGATGGAAGTCAGTGAGTCAGTTAAAACAGAAAGCCCTGTCACCATGGCGGCAACCACAGCGCTTGAACTGCCTAAGCCTTGGGTCGAGTTAATTTGGCTACGAATGGTGATGTTCAGCCCCTGCTGGCAGGCTTGTGGATAGTGTTGACGAAACAGACCAAGCAATGTCATGACAAAGCTGAGCTTTGGTTCACTGGCAAGGGTATGCCAATCGGTGTCATGTTCAATAAAATCAGTAACAATACGAATGTGATGATCGTCACGTTGTTGCCATTCAATGTTGAGCCAGTGGTCAATGGCGCACGCCATAGCGGGTTTTTCGTGCAATACCGCATGCTCGCCAAACAGCATTAAACTGCCTGGTGCACGACTATACCAAGGTCGATTCATACTATGGTTTCCAGTTGAGCATTGCAGGCGCTTAATTCTGACAAACGCCAATAGTCATAGCCAAAGGTTTGGCAAAGGGTTTGTGGTTCTTGGTCGGCTAATAGCCAGAAAAAACCGCCGCCATCCCCTTGAATGCTTCCCGCACCACAAAGTTTACCCGACCAGCCTAATGTTTTTGCCGACTGTGCAAAGCTTTGTACTTTTTCGGGGACAACACCGATTAGCTCTAAACACCCGTGCAAGGCTGCTACTGGCTTTGTTAAACCCGTGAGTGACTGAGATTGATCTAATGCTAATGCTATTTGCTCGGTTGCTTTTTCCATAGTAGACCAAAGATCTTGGCGTTGAGCATAGTGTTGCTTGACCCAGCCAACGCAATCAGCCGTGCTGCTTTCAGTCTTTCCCGTAAAGACTAAATAGCCAGGCAGTGGACAGCGAGTTGATAATTCGGTCGCTTTTCCTTGTTTCCAGTGTAAGCGGTCGCTGAATAAAATGGCCGCGACATCCAATCCTGACGATTTACCATGGGCTAATTGCTCACATTGTGTGGCCATTTGTTGTATTTGTGCTGTCGAAAGCGGGGTTGCTGTTGCTTTACACAGTCCTTGAATTAGGGCAATAATTAAGCTGGCTGAAGAGCCTAAGCCTTGCCCAATCGGAATCTCGCTGTGTAGACGAATGCTTAATGGCGGTAAATCATGATGCTGTTGCCAAAGGGCTAATACGGCTAAGGGTAGGTCGCTCAACTGAGTCAGCAGTGGTTGGCTTGCATCTTGTTGCCACATTTGGTGGCGTTGTTGAAGCTGTTGCCAATGCTTAGTTAAGCTCAGACTGTTCCATTGCGTTTCTTGTCCATCGGATAGATGCAAACTACCTGTGTTAGCAGCTTGAATGTCGCAGTGCGTTGCCCAAGCCAATCGCGTGGTAATGGCACTCGTCCCATAAACAACGCTGTGTTCGCCTGCAAGAATAAGTTTACTCGGAGCTTGAGTGCTAAACATACAGAAGACCTGTAAAAACGCTAAGGGTTGGGGGTTTCACCTTGCGGTCCACTAAAGTGTGGGGAAAGGGGTTCATAAAATAATATCTAACCTGTTGATTTAATGCCTTCCACCAGAGATTAAATAAGCATGGCAAGCGTATAAAAGCAAGCGAAGCGAACTTTTTAGCTTTGCTCATATTGACGTTTATGAGCGCGAATGGCGCTCAGGCGGAAGTGACCACGGCTATAAGTCGGAATTTCGATATTGTCGTTACGTTCGACTTCGCCAAATTGCTTATAGAAATCGAGGTATTGAGAGAAAGAAAGTTCTTTGCGCGCTTTTAGTAATCCTTGATGCTGGTTGGTGTACAAGAAATCACGATAATTTTCAGCAACTACGCCGCTAAAAAACTCGCCCACACAACCCGAACCGTAGCTGAATAATCCAATACGCTGATTTGCTAGGTTATCGGCATCATTTTCTAACAATGAAATTAAGCCAAAATAAAGCGAGGCACTATAGCTATTACCAACGGTACGGTTGTATTTAAGTGATGCGCCCATAGCTTGTTCAATAGCCGCCTCGTTGGCTTCTTGTCCCGTGAGCTTCATTAAGCGGCTATGGGCTTTAATCGCCATTTTGGTAAAGGGTAGGTGGTAACAAAAGCGAGCAAAATCCGTGTAATTTAAACCGCGACTTTCATGGAAATGTTGCCAAGCGTGTTTGAGCGCCGTTAGGTAAACCATGGTTGAATATTTACCATCGACCAAGGCGGTATCACGATAGTTAGGACGCCAAAAATCCATCACATCTTCGGTGTAATAGCCAGAACCTGCTTCAATCGCCAGTACATCCGCTTGATGACTAACCAGCATAGCCACAGCACCACAACCTTGAGTTGCTTCACCAGGAGAGCCTAATTCATAACGCGCGACATCGGCCGCAATGACCAAAATACGTTCATTCGCATTGACGCGCACCATATTGACTGCCATTTGTAAGGCGGCCGTACCAGCATAGCAAGCGTGTTTTAACTCAACGACACGACAACGTGAAGATAATCCTAAGAGTCCATGCACAAAAGCACCAGCCGATTTTGACTGGTCAATACCGCTTTCTGTTGCAAATAGCACCGCAGTAAAACTTTGTGGATCAAATTCTTGCACAATCGGCAAGGCAGCATTGGCCGCTAAGGTGACAATATCTTCATCGGGAGAGATGACGCTCATTTGGTCTTGACCAATACCGACATGAAATTTGTCGGCATCTTCACCTCGCGCCTGAGCAAAAACACACATATCCAAATAGAAGGGTGCAGTATAAAAACTGATGCGCTGAATGCCAATACTCATCAACGAGCCCCTTCCGCTAGATCAACGATCAGGTGCTTATTGAGCCAAACGTCTTTAAGGTGTGGTTTTCCCATTAGAAATAAACTAATGCGGATTTCTTGTTTAATTTGCTCAATACGCTCAATCACTGCTTGTGTTGACTCCATCGCGGGTTGTAAAAAAGGCGCAGCCATGCCAGCGATGCGAGCGCCCAGAACAAGTGATTTTACCACATCTACGCCATTACGTAAGCCACCACTGGCAATCAGCTGGGCTTGAGGGGCGAGGGGACGACATTGTTGTAAGATCCACGGGGTGGGTAGTCCCCAGTCTTGAAAAGTCAATCCAATCGGATTGCCCGCACTGCGTAGTTGCTCCACACGACTCCAAGAAGTACCGCCACTGCCAGCTACATCGAAGTAGTGAATACCTTGTGTCAGTCCTTGACGAATGAGATCGGGAGATAGTCCACTGCCAACCTCCTTTAATAAGATCGGTCGATTAACTTGTCGTTGGCAATCACTGATTTTTTGCCATAAGCCAGAAAAATTGGTATCACCTTCGGGTTGAATGGCTTCTTGTAATGGATTCAGATGCAGATAAAGACCATCCGCATCTAGCTGGTCAATAGCCGCTTGGGCATGAGTGGCATTCAGTTGATAGTTGAGTTGCACAGCACCTAAGTTGGCAATTAAAGGAATGCTTGGAGCGAATTGACGCAGATTAAAGCTGTCAGCTGCCTTGGCATTTTCAAATTGAATGCGTTGCGAGCCAACCGCCAGAGCCACCCCACAATGTTCGGCCGCTTCGGCTAAACGTTGATTAATCGCTAAGAGTTCTGGATGATCGCCACCTGTCATCGATGAAATGAGTAGGGGAGCGGATAAAGTCTTGCCCAAAAACTCACAACGCATGTCAACGTCGGATAAATTGCATTCTGGCAATGCATTGTGCATTAAGCGGAAGGCATCAAAATAGCCACCCTGACGATCGACTAAGGGATCATTGACTAGGTGATGAATATGGTCGAGCTTGCGTTGACCAATGCTCATGCTGGCTGATGCCTTTCGAGTTTGCGATGGGATTGCATCAATTCGCCAGGATTGGTTTGGGCTGCCAGCAGGGATAACTCACCGCAGAGTACTACAGCAGCACAAATCATTGCCAAGCGACGCGCACTGCTACCTGTCTCTGAATTCGGGGTGCAACCCATTAATGCAAGGTTGTCGGTGACAAAATCTAAACCTTTACCGTTACCAACCGTACCAACAATCAAGTTAGGTAGGCTAACAGAGAAATAGAGTGAGCCGTCATCCAAAACTTCCGCATGATCGATGGCTTGAGAGCCTTCGACAATATTGGCCGCATCTTGTCCCGTGGCTAAATAAAAAGCCAGTAGCATATTGGCCGCATGGGCATTAGCGGACATTAAACTGCCCGCTAAAATACTGCCGATCAGGTTTTTGCGAATGTGTAAATCGACAAAACGATGCGGAGTGGTTTTTAAATAACGCGCCACCAGTTTGGCAGGGAGGGTGCATTCGGCAATCACGGATTTACCGCGTCCTTCAATGCTATTCACCGCCGACACTTTTTTATCGGTGCAATAATTCCCTGAAATGGTCACGTAGTTTAGTTCTGACCACTGACTCAACACCCAGTTTTGTAGCTTTTCTGCCGATTGAGTCACCATATTGTGACCTGAAGCGTCGCCGCTATAAATATCTAAGCGAATGTAAATCAAACGTCCGACAATGCGTGTGTTCAGTGACTTTAAGCGGGCAAAACGACTGGTCGAAGCTACTACTTCACTGGCTTGGGCAAAGCGGGCTTCTAGCTCGATACTAATACGACGCGCAACATGGGCATTGTCGGCTTCAACGGTGAAAGAACGGCTCATGTGTTCATTCAATAAAGTCACTCGAATGCCCCCCGCGGTAGAGCAGACGCGCGCGCCTCGGTTAACCGAAGGCCATAAAGGAGTTTCATAGGTCGCAAGAGGAACCATGATTTCATCTTCAACATCACCTATTAACCTCAGAGGTCCAATGGTTTGCATGGGGATAGAAGCGAAGTGTTGTGTCATGGTAGATCCAGATATGAATATCAAACCATTATATCATGTGAGAATATAGAAACAAAAAAGCACCCAATGGGTGCTTCATGTTCGACAAGCAATCGATACGGTTCAATTAAGAAGCGCGTTTGCGGAACTCGCCTGTACGAGTATCGATTTCAATCATTTCATCCGTTTCGATAAAGGCAGCCACTTGAAGTTCAAAGCCACTGGCTAAGCGAGCAGGCTTCATGACCTTACCTGAGGTATCACCACGAACCGCCATTTCGGTGTAAACCACTTTACGGTTAATGATGGTTGGGAACTCGACACTGATCGGCTTGCCTTCGTAGAAAGTCACTTCAACTTCATCGGTCATGCCTTCTTCGATGTAATTCAGTGCATCGCCCAAGTTGTCTTTTTCCACTTCGTAAGGGTTGTATTCTTCGTCCATGAAAACATACAAAGGATCGGCAAAATAGCTGTAAGTACAGGTTTTCTTTTCTAGAATCACTTGTTCAAACTTGTCGTCTGCTTTAACAACCGTTTCAGTGCCAGCACCAGATAACAGGTTTTTTAGTTTCATTTTCACAACGGCAGCATTACGACCAGATTTGCTAAATTCGGCTTTCAACACGATCATCGGTTGACCTTCGAACATCATTACGTTGCCAGAGCGGAATTCTTGTGCAGTTTTCATGGGAGGGGTTCCATACAATAAAATTGAGTTAATCTTTTCTATTATACCTTGCTTTCTATAAAGCTGACTAGATTGACGCTTAAATCGCCCATAGTTAGGATGGAATTTTGCGTTGTTAATGCATGACTTTCTAGTTCAGAAAGTTGGCTCAGTACCTCATGCACATTGCTTAAGGGCGATTGCGCATTCCAATCGCGCGTTAATTTGGCAAGACTATTTGGCAGGGTTAGGGTATTGATAAAGGCATTCAACTTAATCCAATGGGCTTGGTCTTCTGTAGGATAAATATGCCATATCAAGGGTTTAGCGGATAATAGCCCGCGGATGAGCGATTCTTCTCCACGCACAAAATTCAGATCACACGACCAGAGTAGTCGGTCATATTCAGATTGGGGTAAAAAAGGAATGAAGTGAATGGTGGCGTTGCCTAGGGTATAGCTATTACCAGCGCTGACTGGACATGGATCAAAATGGCTAGTTAATTCGTGACACAGTTTGCTCATTGGACAATAAAACTCAATGTGCACTGGGTAGTCAGCTGCTTGTTCCAGTAAGCTAATCATCGCTTTGTTTTCATAGCCAAATAAACTAATACGCACACTGGATGCATGAGCGCGCGGAAGTTGCCAACGTTCAAACCAATTGAGTTGTTCGTTTAGAGTAAAGGCAAGTCGTTGCTGTTCATAATCGACCTCATAAATGACACCACCTGTACCAGATACAATACCAGGAAAAAAGAAGTATTTATGCAGCCCATCAGATTGAAAGGAGCGTAAGCCGTGACAACCAAGCACCCAGTCTTCGCAGCTAAAGTATTCCAGATTAATGCATAGGCTGGCTTCTTTAAGCATGGCTTGTCGATAATTGATTGGTAATTCGCAAGCAAAAGCTTCAATGACCACTGGTGCAGGTTTGATGTTAGGAAAAGGCGTTGACCACAAGCACACATCGATCTGATTCAACTGTTGCTCTGCCGAGTGTTCGTTCGTTTCGGGGTAAAGATGTTTTAAGGCATTAAGATCATCGACCCAAAGCCGAACTTGAATGCCATGACGTTGATTCAGTTGTAATGCCAGCCGCCAGCAGGTAGCAATATCACCGTAGTTGTCGATAACGGCACAAAAAATGTCATAGTCGGTGTAGGTGAGCTGGTTCACTGTATAAAAAGTCCACGTCGATAGGAATGAGATGTTAGATCAAACATTGTCAAATGATGGCAGATTGTAGCTGAACTTGCTATGATTGCAGACCATTCTTGATAAAGAAAGCAACGCATGACAACAGAAAATCGTTTGATTCGTCTTGCTACTTATGTGGCGGTGACGGTGGCCATTATTTTAGTACTGATTAAGCTCTATGCTTGGTTGCGTACTGGCTCTTCCTCTATTCTGGCTTCTTTGCTTGACTCAACCGTCGATATTCTGGCTTCTTTGATTATCATGTATGCGGTGATGATTTCACAAGCACCTGCTGATAAAGAGCATCGTTTTGGTCATGGTAAAGCCGAACCCTTAGCCAGTCTAGCGCAAAGTGCCTTTATTGCTGGTTCTGCTGTTTATTTGATTCTTTATGCCATTGAAAGTTTGTGGATGAATAGCGCATTACAGCAGGTAACGGTTGGTTTGTGGGTCATGGCATTATCGCTCGCCTTAACCACTTTGTTGGTTATCTTTCAGTATTATGTGATTCAAAAAACCAAATCAACGGCGATACAGTCTGACGCCTTGCATTATGTTTCGGATATTTTAACAACTGGTTTAGTGATTTTGGGCTTGTTGCTCAGTCAGCTTCAATGGTTAGATCCGATACTGGCAATTCTGATTGCATTATGGATTATGCGCAGTGCCTATACCATAGGTCGAGATTCAGTTAATCAGTTAATGGATGGTGAAATTGATGAGCAGATGCGTGCTGAGATCATTCGTATCATTTTAGCCACCCCAAAAGTGCAAGGTTATAACGATTTAAGAACCTATCGGGCAGGCCCCACTTGTTTTGTGCAGTTTGACTTAGAGTTAGACGATCAACTGACCTTGTTCGAAAGCCACGCTATTAGTGAAAATGTCGTTAACAATTTGAAAGCGACCTTTGCTCATCTCGATGTGATGGTGCACCAAGAGCCTGTGAGTTTTCGACATGATGCAGGCCATCACCAATGGGGTACAGCTTAACTCGTGCGCAGCTTCCATGACTGAACCGTGTTTTCTAGCAGGGTGGCAATGGTCATGGGACCAACGCCGCCTGGTACAGGGGTAATCCAGCTGGCTTTTTCCGCCGATTTTGCTGTTTCCACATCGCCACATAGGCTACCATTTTCTAAGCGATTGATGCCGACATCAATGACAATGGCACCTGCTTTAATCCAATCGCCTGGGATGAAATTGGGAATGCCGACACCCACCACCACTAAGTCGGCACGACCTACTTCTTCTTGCAAATTTGTTGTGGCACTGTGGCAAATGGTAACCGTAGCCCGTTCATTTAACAGTTCGAGCATCATCGGTACACCGACAATATTACTCGCACCAACGACACAGGCATGAAGCCCGCGCAATTGAATACCTGTTTTACTCAGCAGTGTCATCACACCAGCGGGTGTGCAGGGGCGAAGCAGTGGACGACGTTGCGCTAAACGTCCAAAGTTAAAGGGGTGGAAACCATCGACATCTTTAGCTGGATCAATGCGTTCCAATAATTTGTCGCTATCAAGATGCTTTGGTAAGGGGAGCTGAACTAAAATGCCGTCTACGAGCGGATCAGCGTTTAGTTGCTCTATGAGGGCCAGTAATTCCGCTTCGGTAGTTTCGGCAGGCAACTTATGGCTAAATGAGGTAATACCAGCCTTAGCACAGCCATTTTCTTTGTTACGCACATAAACTTGAGAGGCGGGATCTGTACCCACCAGTACCACTGCCAATCCGGGAGCGCGTTTGCCTGTTGCCGTCGCTTCACTGACGGTTGTGGCCAGTCCTGTAATAATCTCATCACGAATCATATTACCATTGAGAATTTTTGCGCTCATTGTGACTCCTTATAGGCTTTTCATTACAGTTTCAGTAGCGGCTAAGGTTGCTTCTATGTCATCGTCACTATGAGCAATGGAAACAAAGCTGGCTTCAAAAGCAGATGGAGCTAAATAAACGCCTTGACGTAACATGCCGTGGAAGAATTTTTTAAAGCGTTCGATATCTCCCGCCACTACCTGTTCGTAACGTGTGATGTGCTGTTCTTCGCTGAAGAAGAAACCGAACATACCCCCCACTTGATTGGTGGTAAACGGAATGCTCAGGCGATCAGCAATGCTTTGCATACCACACGTAACCGCCTGAGTTTTTGCAGATAGTCGATCGTAAAAGCCCGGTTCTTGCAATAGTTTCAGTGTGGTTAATCCAGCAGCCATGGCCACAGGATTGCCCGATAGCGTACCCGCTTGATAGACAGGGCCGAGCGGCGCAATACGATGCATAATTTCTTTTTTACCACCAAAAGCACCAACGGGCATTCCACCGCCAATCACTTTACCGAAAGTGGTTAAGTCTGGCGTGATGCCATAATGGGCTTGTGCACCCCCCAAAGCGACACGAAAGCCTGTCATCACTTCATCAAAAATCAGTACTGCACCGTACTGATTGCACACCGTCCGCAAGGTTTCTAAAAAAACTGATTCAGGTGGAATACAGTTCATATTGCCGGCAACGGGTTCAACAATAATACAGGCAATCTGCTCACCGATTTCGGCAAAGCAGGCTTTTACTTGTTCACTATCGTTATAAGTTAGGGTAATCGTTTCGTTGGCTAAGCCAGCAGGTACGCCTGGTGAACTGGGTACACCCATAGTCAGCATGCCAGAGCCTGCTTTTACCAGCAAGGAATCACCATGACCGTGGTAGCATCCCTCAAACTTAACGATTTTATCGCGTCCAGTGTAGCCACGAGCCAAACGAATGGCACTCATGGTCGCTTCTGTGCCGCTTGAGGTCATGCGAACCATTTCCATTGAAGGAACAAGTTGACAAATCATATTAGCCATATCAATTTCAGCTGCTGTGGGGGCGCCAAAACTTAATCCGTGTTGCGCAGTATCCACCACTGCTTGAATAATATCATCATGTGCATGACCTAAAATCATTGGTCCCCAAGAGCCGACATAATCAATATAGCGGTTGTTGTCTTCATCCCAAGCATAGGCACCTTTAGCTTTTTTGAAAAAAACAGGAGTGCCGCCCACATGACGAAAAGCACGTACGGGCGAATTAACGCCACCTGGAATGTGCGTTTGTGCTTGTTCGAACAGAGCTTGAGAACGACTAAACATAGTAAAAAATATCCTTATGTTTGGGGAACTGATAAATGGTTAGTGACAATGAAAGAACTCAGAGCATTTCATTAATACGTTTTTGCAGTGTGACTTTGTCTAAATCGCCGACATTTTTCCAAACAATCTTACCCTCTGGTGATAATAACAAGTTGGTCGGCGTGACGAAAATTTTACCAAAACCTAATGCAATATCTCCACTGGTATCATGTGTAATCATATAGGGTAGTTGGCGCTGTACGACAAAGTTTCTTAATGTGGTTGGGTCGTCAAATGACATGGCAACGCCAACAATATGAATTTTGTCACCATACAATTTCTGTAAGGCAATAATACTCGGGATTTCTTCAATACAGCTAGAGCAATTGGTCGCCCAAAAGACCACCAGTGTTGGTTTTTTCGGTTGAGCCAAATTGAGTGTTTGTGAAGTATCTAACAGATTTTGAGCCTCAATGGCTGGTGCGTTGTTGCCAGCGCAGCCACTTAATGCCAAAAGGCTGGCCATCGTTAGGATGCCAGCCAGTTGCCGGATGAGGGAGCGCATGGGCTTACGCCTTGAGTACTTCAACGCCGTTTGGCGTACCTAAGAGAAGCACGTCGGCTTTACGCAGCGCAAAGAGTCCATTGGTTACCACGCCAACGATGTTGTTCAGTTCTGTTTCTAGTGTTAACGGATCGACAATGCTTAAGCCGTGAATGTCCAAAATGACATTGCCGTTGTCGGTAACAAAACCGTCACGATAAACGGGTTCGCCACCGAAGCGTTTGACAATTTCGCGTGCTACGTAAGAGCGCGCCATGGGGATGACTTCTACAGGTAAAGGGAACTTACCCAATACACCCACTTTTTTGCTTTGGTCGGCAATGCAAACGAATTGCTTTGCCACAGCCAGAACAATTTTTTCACGTGTTAGCGCACCGCCACCACCTTTAACTAGGTGGAGTCCGCCATCCGTTTCGTCGGCACCATCAACATACACAGACATTTCGTCAACACTGTTGAGATCCAATACAGGAATGCCGTGTGCTGCCAGACGTTTTGCCGTTGCTTCAGAACTGGCAACTGCGCCTTCAATTTGTCCTTTAATTTTGGCTAACTCATCGATAAAAAAGTTAGCCGTTGAACCCGTGCCCACACCGATAATGGTGCCTGGAACCACATATAGAATGGCAGCCTGAGCAACTTGTAATTTCATTTCATCTTGTGTCATCTAAATTACTCCTATTAATGAGATTCGTGAGTGGGAGCGCTAAATTCAGCGGCTACTTGCTCGTTGTTATGATCGCGTCTGACATTGGCGGGTCGACGTGGGCCACGACGACGGTAGGGGCTACGGCGACCACGGCGATCATCATACTCACGTTTAGCAGGAGCGCCTTCTTCTAGACCCGATGCAATACGTAATGCGCGCGCATCTTCATCATCCAAGTCGTGTTGCTCGTTATGGCTAACGGGGGCTTCAGGTGAATTGGTAGTTAAAGCCTGATTGACTTGAGCACTGGCTTCAGCGGCATTGCTGTTGACTGAAGCAGTTGTCGTTGCTTGAGCTAGGGTTTCGACCACCTCGGCAGTTGGGGCAACTTCTTTCGTTTTTTCTTGTTGCACGACCTGACGTTGTGCACGATTACCCATCAGGCTATCAGCAGCTGCATCTTGTGCTGCTAACAAAGCAGGATCAATATTCGGGTCTAGCGCAATTTGACGTTCCCAACGATCTGGACGAGCCATACGCTCCGCACGAGCGCTACGACGTGGTTCTTCTGTTGGTGCAACCCTTGCCAAAATAGCTTGTTGTTGCGCGACCAAAATCTCATTATCTACTTTTGCATTAATACGATCCATCGCAGCACGACTGTATGATTGAATCTCTGCTTGCGTTTTATCCGCGATCTGTTCAATGCTACCTGATTCTGCACGTGGCGTACGCTCACGACGCGGTGATCTTTCACGACGACGATTGTTACTTTCTTGCCCTTCTGTGGCTTTCTCCGTTTCGCTGTTTTCAGTAACGGTTACTTTTGCTGTGGCATCAGCTCTTGTTTCATTCTGATCAGTATTGCGATTATTACGACTACGACGGTTGCGATCGCGACGACCATTATCATCACGTGTACGACGTTTTTCTGCTGGAGCAGCTGCGGTTTCGTTGTTGCTCTCAACGACTTTAGCACCAAAAATACTGGTCCACATACGTTTGAGCCAGCCACCCGATGGTTCGGTTGCTTCCACCCGTGTGGTAGGAGCGGGTGTGTTAGCACGATGTGATGTTTGAGGAGCGCTACTTGGCGCTGGTGCGCTATTGGTAGGTAAGTGCGTAACTGCTGGTGTTTCAATGCGCGTATTTTGCTCACGCTCTAAAAACTCGTGAGTGGTTTCGAGGTGGGCTTTTGCCTCGTAGCTAACACGGTAGGGGTGCGATTCTGACGCTTTGAAACGCTCTATGGTGTAGTGCGGTGTTTCCATGTGCTCATTTGGAATGAGCATAACATGAATGCGATGACGATTTTCGATACGTAAAATTTCGTCACGTTTTTCGTTCAAAAGGAAGGTGGCGACATCTACTGGCATTTGCGCCATGATGCGATGGGTATTATCTTTAATCGCCGCTTCTTCGATTTGACGCAAAATAGACAGTGCAATCGACTCAACACCACGAATGACACCTAAACCACGACAGCGAGGGCAAACCAACTGCGTTGACTCTTCTAATGAGGGACGTAAGCGTTGACGTGAAAGCTCTAACAAACCAAAACGAGAAATACGGCCGATTTGAATGCGCGCACGATCTGATTTGACCGCATCTTTTAGGCAGTTTTCAACTTCGCGTTGATGTTTGGATGCCATCATGTCAATAAAGTCGATAACAACTAAGCCGCCTAAGTCACGCAAACGTAGTTGACGTGCAATTTCTTCTGCCGCTTCCATATTGGTGTTAAACGCCGTTTCCTCAATGTCGCCGCCTTTAGTGGCACGACCAGAGTTGATATCGATTGCGGTGAGTGCTTCAGTATTATCAATGACGATGACGCCACCAGAAGGGAGAACCACCTCGCGTTGATAGGCTGATTCAATTTGATTTTCGATTTGAAAACGATTAAATAACGGAATACGGTCGTTGTACTGAAGGATTTTATCCAATTGCGCTGGCATAACCTGTTGAACAAAGTCACGTGCTTTTTGCCAAGTGGGTTGGTGGTCAATGAGAATTTCACCCACATCATTACGTAGATGATCACGTAAAGCACGAATAACAATGTCACTCTCTTGGTAAACCAAGAAAGGAGCTGGGCGTTCAGCAACTGCTTGGCAAATCGCTTGCCACACCATCGCTAAATAATCGACACCCCATTGAAGTTCTTCGGCACTTTTGCCAACGCCAGCGGTACGGACGATGGTGCTCATGCCATTAGGAATATTCAGTTCGTGCATCACTTGGCGAATATCGCTGCGATCCTCACCTTCAACACGACGAGAAATACCACCCGAATTGGCGGTATTCGGCATCATAACGATGTAAGGACCCGCCAGCGCGATTTGCGTGGTGAGGGCTGCACCTTTGTTGCCGCGTTCTTCTTTTTGAACCTGTACAACGATTTCTTGTTTTTCTTTCAATACATCACTAATGGTAGGTCGTTCACCATTGGCTGAATTGAAGTTGACAAAAAACTCTTCAGAAAGTTCTTTGAAAGGCAAAAAGCCGTGACGTTCGGCACCATAATCGACAAAAGCCGCTTCTAAGCTTGGCTCGATTCGAGTCACTATGCCCTTGTAAATATTGGCTTTCTTCTTTTGAAGATGGGTGGTTTCTATGTCTAAATCGTAAAGACGCTGTCCATCGACGAGCGCGACACGCAACTCTTCTGGTTGGGTGGCGTTGATTAGAATGCGTTTCATGCGTGGAATTGCTCACTTCATTCGTTAAGGTGGGGCGTGGCAAATGGAGAGAAGATAGCCAGGTGAGTAATAACCAGACAAAGGCAGGCGTGCCATCAGCTAAAGGGCGAACGGCTGGTAGCGCGAGAGGATTGGTTACCATAAAAGGTACGCTTGCCATGGTTATGTAAAATTCCTTGTCATCTTTGTGTCACGACAGCACCAGGGTTTGGCTGGCGTCTGTTGAGAAACTTCCCCATTGTCACGCAGGGATAAAAAATTAGGCTCATTGTTTGCGCTTCACAGGGTTTATCGGTATGCTTTGCCGATTACATCCAGTACAAACAGCTATCACTATACCAATGAATCAAGATAACAGCAATACCTCTAGCCCTTCGTCGGGTGTGCAATACCTCATTGTGGCCGAGGAAGATCAAGGACAACGGCTAGACAACTATTTGTTGTCGCGTTTAAAGGGGGTTCCTAAGACGCATATTTATAAGCTGATACGTAAAGCTGAAATTAGGGTTAATAAAAAACGTCCTTCAGCAGATCAACGTTTGCAACAAGATGATGTGGTGAGATTGCCTCCCATTCGTGTTGCTGAAAGAGCCCCGCAGGCACCAGTCAGTGATCGTATGGCTGATGTTTTATCGCAAGCAATATTATATGAAGATGAGGCTCTGATTGTTTTAAATAAACCAGCAGGTTGGGCTGTGCACGGTGGTAGTGGTATCAATTTGGGGATCATCGAGGCGGTGCGTCAATGGCGCGAGCATGCCAAGCGTTGGGAATTGGTCCATCGTTTGGATAGAGATACTTCTGGCTGTTTAATAATCGCTAAAAAACCAGCCATTATGAAAGCCTTACAAGCAGACTGGGAAAATTTTAGTAAGACTTATATTGCCTTGGTTTCAGGTCAGTGGTTGGCAAAAGATAAGTGGGTGGATGCGCCTTTGCTTAAAAATGTGTTGCAGTCTGGTGAGCGCATGGTGCGCGTTTCTGCTGATGGTAAGGCTTCGTTGAGTGAGTTTTCGGTGGTCCAAAGCTGGGCGCAAGCCACGCAAGTGCGTGTGAAATTGCATTCAGGACGAACGCATCAAATTCGTGTGCACGCGCAGTGGAAAAAGCACCCTTTGCTGGGTGATGACAAGTATGGTGATGCTAGCAGTCATGAAGTATCCAAGCGATTAGGGGTCAAGCGATTGATGTTGCATGCGCAACAATTGGTTTTTCGTCATCCTGTGAGTGGTGAGTCCTTAACGGTAGAAGCTCCGATGGCAGAAGATGTGCTGGCGGTGATTAACAAAATGTCTAAAGCGAGTTAGCTCAAGCAATGAAACCTTATAAAGTGATTATTTTTGATTGGGATGGAACCTTAATGGATTCCGATCGGCGTATTGTTGAATGTTTAAAAGTGGCGGCACTTAAAACCGATTTGCCGTTATTGCCCGATCAGGCTTATCGCGACATTATTGGCTTGAGTCTGGGTGTGGCGTTACAAACCCTGTATCCGCAAGCGAGCGAGTGGCAGCTGAAGGTATTGGATGCGGTTTATCGTTGGCAGTTTATGGAAGCCAATGATACCTTAATGCAACCTTTTGAAGGGCTGCATGATTTACTAACCAGTTTGAAAAGTGCGGGCTATTTATTGGCCATTGCCACAGGTAAGAGTCGCCCTGGTTTAGAGCTGGTGATGGCAGAAACTCAGGTTAAGCCTTACTTTGTGGTGACCAAGAGTGGCGAAGAAACGGCTTGTAAACCCAATCCGTTAATGTTGCAAGAAATCTTGCAAGAGTTGTCGTTGTCGCCTTCGGAAGCCCTAATGGTTGGCGATTCGATTTTTGATTTGCAAATGGCACAAGCGATTGCCATGCCCTCTGTTGCCATGACGCATGGCGTACACGGCTTAGCCGCTTTATCCGTTTTTAATCCTCTGGCTTTTTGTGATAATTTGGTCGAATTAAAGTCTTGGTTGTTGGATTAACGCAGTAGCCGACCTAAGTCGGTCAACCAGTGCGCAAGTGTTATGAGTGGCAAACCAATTAATGCGCTGGGGTCGTTGTTTTCAATGCGTTCAAACAAGCAAGCGCCCAAGCCTTCCGATTTAAATGCACCTGCACACTGGTAAGGTTGTTCTTGATGAAGATAAGCGGTGAGTTGTGCTAGGGTAAGTTGGCGAAAATAGACATGGGTTTGATCTAGGTGTTCAAAGCGCTTTTCTGGAGTGTGTAAAATTAAACTGGTATAAAAGGTAACGCGCTGACCTTGCATGTGCATCAGTTGATCTAGCGCTACCTCAAAACAACCTGGTTTGCCTAAGGCTTTATCTTCAAAGCTGGCGCTTTGATCGGAGGCAATAATCCATGCAGTTGGATGTTGCTCTGCAATTTTAGCGGCTTTTTTACGTCCAAGGCGCATCACCATCTCAGCAACAGGCTCATGAGTGCGTCTTGTTTCGTCAATGTGTGGAGCAAGACACTCAAAGGGTAGTTGCAGTCGTTCTAATAGTGTGCGACGAAATGACGATTGAGAGGCTAAAATTAGTGGGTTATTGGCGCTTGGCATACTGCATCTCGTATTTTTATGTGCTTTACTCGGTTAAATAACGGCTTTTCCCTTTGACCTAAAGGGCTAATTAGCGTATCATTTATCGTTATGCTTGAAAAGTTATTACACCAATTGGATGTTAAATCTTTAGCGCGTAGCGCCAAAGAAATACCCTTCGTGTTAACACGCGAAGAGTTGGTGCGTCTGGCGCAAGCAACGCAGGGTGTCTGTAGTGATGCTTCAGGTGTGTTGCGTTTTTCACTTTTTGAGGGTCGTTATCCGCAGGTAGAAGTGCAGGTTTCGGCAAATGTTACGTTAATTTGTCAGCGTAGTTTAGAGGCCTATGAGCAGCCGTTACAGGCACATGCGTTTCTGGTTTTTGCTGATGAAGACGAAACAGAATGGTTAGAGTCGCAAGATGTGCTCTTGCCAGAAGAGATGGATGAAGATCCTAGGTTGTGGATTGAGGACAGTCTGTTACTGGCCTTGCCGTTGGTGCCAGTACAGCCCGGATCCCAACCAGTTGAGTACCAAATAGGAGAGGTAGCGCAAGTGGAGTCGGTTAAGCCCAACCCCTTCGCTAACCTTAAAGCAATGTTGCAAAAGGAGTAAACCATGGCTGTTCAACAGAACAAAAAATCGACATCTCGTCGTGATATGCGTCGTGCACATGACGCGATTACAGGTAAAGCTTTGTCAATTGAACCTACTACCGGTGAAGTTCACCGTCGTCACCACGTAAGCCCAGATGGCTTCTACCGTGGTAAAAAGGTTGTTGACAAGGTCTAATGTCGGGTGATTACACTCGCAATTGACGCGATGGGCGGGGATCATGGTTTAGCGACTACGATCCCTGCGTCACTTAAAGCCCTTAAAGATTTTCCAAAACTTCATTTGCTCCTAGTGGGTGATGAGGTCTCTATTGCTCAAACGCTATCTAGCTTACCACACGATACCTCCCGCGTTACGATTGTTCATGCTGAGCAGCTAGTCGATATGGATGAGGCGCCTTCCAAAGCACTGCGTGGTAAACGCAAGTCTTCAATGCGATTAGCTATTGATGCGGTCAATGATGGACGTGCTGGCGCTGCTGTTTCTGCAGGCAATACGGGTGCGCTGATGGCAATGGCTAAATTTGTGCTAAAAACGCTGCCAGGTATTGAACGCCCCGCTATTTGTACCATGTTGCCTCGTATTGGTGGGCATACCATGATGTTAGACTTGGGTGCTAATGTGGGCTGTTCGGGTGAAAACTTGTTGCAGTTTGCCTTGATGGGACATGTGTTGGCGCAAGCAGTGGATGGTTGTGAACGTCCGCGTATTGGACTTCTCAATATTGGCCAAGAAGAAATGAAGGGTCATGCTCGTATTTGGGAAGCGGATGAATTGCTGCGTCAATGGCCACTGAATTATGTGGGTTATGTCGAAGGTAATGAAATCTTCACGGGTGATTGTGATGTTGTCGTTTGCGATGGTTTCGATGGCAATATCGCACTGAAAGCTTCTGAAGGCGTGGCTAAAATGATTCGCCATTACATGAAGTCAGCTTTTATGCGTACTTGGTGGACAAAGGCGCTGGGTTTAGCCGCTTCGCCTGTGCTGAAGTTGTTTGCTAACAGCATCGATCCGCGTCGCTACAATGGTGCATCATTATTAGGGTTGCGTGGTATCGTGGTGAAAAGTCACGGTGGCGCTGATGCCATTGCTTTTGAGTATGCTATTCGTCAAGCTATTTTAGAAGTTGAGAAACAAGTGCCGACTCGTATTGCTGACAGTCTTGAGCAACTAATGTTACAGAGTATTGAGTAAGACGAATGGTAAACGCGAAAATATTGGGTACGGGTAGTTATTTGCCTGAAAAATTACTCACCAATGTTGATTTAGAAAAGCTGATTGAGACCACTGATGCCTGGATTGTTGAACGTACAGGTATTCGTGAGCGTCATGTTGCCGCTGAACATGAATTTACCAGTGATTTAGCCAAAGTTGCGGCAGAGCGCGCTTTGGAAGCAGCTGGTTTGTCAGCTAATGATATTGAACTCATCGTCTTGGCAACAACAACCCCCGATCGTGTGTTTCCCAGTACGGCTTGTTTGTTGCAAAATAAATTGGGCATGACCAATGGAGCGCCTGCAATGGATGTGCAGGCGGTTTGCAGTGGTTTTGTCTACGCTTTATCAACAGCTAATGCCTTTATTCGTTCTGGACAGGTTAAAACAGCCTTGGTAGTTGGTGCCGAAACACTCACGCGCATTACCGATTATACTGATCGTGGTAATTGTATGTTGTGGGGTGACGGTGCAGGTGCTGTGGTGTTGGGTGCTACATCAACAGAAGTGGGTATTATTTCAACACACCTACATGCAGATGGCCGCTATGAAGAAATGCTGTTTGTTGAAGGTGGCGGTACTTGTGGCTTAGGTCAGTCTCCCAAAATGCGTATGCAGGGTAATTCAGTATTCAAAATGGCAGTCAATACGCTGGATGCGATTGTTGATGAGACCTTGCAAGCAAATGGCTTGAGTAAATCGGACATTGATTGGTTGGTGCCTCATCAAGCCAATAAACGCATTATTGATGCGACGGCAAAAAAATTAGAAATGCCGACCGAACGCGTTATTTTAACCGTAGCCGAACATGGTAATACTTCAGCGGCTTCTATTCCCCTAGCATTAGATGTGGGTGTGAAGGATGGTCGCATTCAGCGAGGCGAATTGTTACTGATGGAGGCCTTTGGCGGTGGTTTTACTTGGGGTTCGGCGTTAGTTCGTTTCTAAATTAAGTTATTAAGTTTATTTGCTAGGGTTAAGAAATTAAATGACAACTGCATTTGTTTTTCCAGGTCAGGGATCACAGAGTGTCGGCATGTTAGCCGATATGGCAACTGAATATGCTTTAGTTGGCGAAACTTTTGCTGAAGCTTCACAGGCTTTGGGTTACGATTTATGGCAGCTGGTGGCTAATGGTCCAGCTGAGACATTGAATCAAACCTCGGTCACGCAGCCTGCGATGCTAACAGCAGCGATAGCGGTTCATCGTATTTTACAGGCGGCTGGTAAAACCAATGTTGCCTTTATGGCAGGTCATTCTTTGGGTGAGTATACAGCATTAACTGCGGCAGGTGTTTTTAGTTTGGCTGATGCGGTTCGTTTGGTGCGTGCGCGTGGTGAATATATGCAGTCGGCCGTGCCTGAAGGTGTTGGTGCGATGGCGGCAATCTTGGGCCTAACTGATGAACAAGTGTGTTCTGCCTGTGAGCAGGCAGCTCAAGGTGAAGTGGTGTCGGCAGTCAACTTTAATTCACCAAGTCAGGTGGTGATTGCTGGCCATAAGGCAGCCGTTGAGCGCGCTATGAAGCTGTGTCAGGAAGCTGGAGCGAAGCGCGCTTTACCTTTACCTGTCAGTGTTCCTAGCCATTGTACTTTAATGCAACCAGCTGCTGATCGTTTGGCACAAGATTTGGCACAAATGAGCATGCAAACGCCTCGTGTTTCGGTAGTGAATAATGTGCATGTTGCCGTTGAATCGGACGTTAAAGCCATACAGGCTGCTTTGCTTGCACAACTTTATTCTCCCGTACGTTGGGTAGAAACAGTACAGTTTCTGAAGTCTCAAGGAGTGACGCGTTTGGTTGAAGTGGGTCCTGGAAAAGTACTTGCTGGATTAAATAAGCGTATTGATAACGAAATTGAGCATTTTGCAGTTGCAGATTTGCGCACATTAAGCGATTATTTAGCAAAGTAAGCGGATTGAGGACAGTATGTCAGAACAACAGTTAGCCAATCAGGTGGTGTTAGTGACCGGCGCTAGCCGAGGTATTGGTAAAGCCATTGCGTTAGCCTTAGGTAACGCAGGTGGGTATGTCGTAGGTACGGCCACATCAGCAAAAGGTGCGGAACAAATTTCGGCTTATATGCGTGAAGCGGGCATTGCTGGTGAAGGCAAAATGCTGGATGTGCGTGATGCTGATGCTGTCACAGCATTGGTTGATGCCATTAGCACTGAGCGTGGTAGCATTGGCGTATTGGTAAATAATGCCGGCATCACGCGAGATAACCTTCTCATGCGTATGAAAGATGACGAATGGGATGACATTATTAACACGAATTTGTCATCGGTTTATCGTGTTAGTAAAGCCTGCTTACGTGGTATGATGAAAGCACGTAGTGGACGCATTATTAATATTGCTTCCGTTGTTGGTTCTATGGGTAACGCTGGGCAAACTAACTATGCGGCTGCAAAAGCTGGTATTATGGGCTTTAGTCGTTCGTTGGCTCGTGAAGTGGGTTCACGTAACATTACGGTAAATACGGTTGCTCCTGGTTTTATTGATACAGACATGACGCGTGCATTGTCTGAAGAACAGCGAGCGCAGTTAGTAAAAGAAATTCCATTAGGTCGAATGGGAGATGCGGAAGACATCGCGGCAACCGTGTTGTTTTTAGCTTCGCCAGTGGCGGGATACATTAGTGGTCAAATTTTGCATGTCAATGGCGGCATGTACATGATTTGATGAGCATAAATTAGCATTGTTTTTTATTTTATTTGTGGAGAAGATACATGAGCACTATCGAAGAGCGCGTAAAAAAGATCGTTGTAGATCAACTAGGTGTTAAAGAAGAAGAAGTGACAGCAGACGCGTCATTCATCGATGATTTAGGTGCTGACTCATTGGATACAGTTGAGTTAGTGATGGCGTTGGAAGAAGAATTCGATTGCGAAATTCCTGACGAAGAAGCTGAAAAAATCACTACCATGCGTATGGCAATTGATTACATCAATGCACATAACAAGTAATGCCAATTTGTGACAGTTTTGTCATGTGCATTGTCTTAAAATATCCGAGCTTAGTCTCGGATATTTTTTAGGTTCGCAAGTAATGAGGTGAGGAATGACTGGAAAACGACGTGTTGTAGTGACAGGAATGGGATTGGTTTCACCCTTAGGCAATGATGTGCAGTCCAGTTGGTCAGCTGCCTTAGCTGGTCAGAGTGGGGTTGTCCCTATTACGGCGTTTGATGCCAGTCTTTATTCAACCCGTTTTGGCGGAACCATTAAAAATTTAGACCCATCTTCTTGGATTTCTGCCAAGGAACTCAAGAAAATGGATCCATTTATTCACTACGGATTGGTTGCAGCTTTGCAAGCTTGGCAAGATTCTGGCTTAACGGTGACTGAAGCCAATGCGCCGCGCATGGGTGTGTCGATGGGCTCAGGTATTGGTGGTATTGGCACGATTGAGCAGCAGCATGATGTGTTATTGGCTTCAGGTCCGCGTCGCATATCGCCTTTCTTTGTGCCATCTAGCATTATTAATATGATTTCAGGTCATTTGTCCATTATGTTAGGTCTGCAAGGTCCCAATATGGCGGTGGTGACGGCTTGCGCTACGGGTACGCATGCCATCGGTGATGCCATGCGTATGATTCAATATGGTGATGCCGACGTGATGTTGGCAGGTGGTGCGGAATACGCCACCACGCAGTTAGGTTTAGCCGGTTTCAGCGCAGCGAGAGCTTTATCTCAGCGCAATGATGACCCGCAAGCAGCTTCTCGTCCTTGGGATAAAGACCGTGATGGCTTTGTCTTATCTGATGGTGCGGCCTGTTTGGTGCTTGAAGAATACGAGCACGCTAAGGCACGTGGTGCGCAAATTTATGCCGAGTTAGCCGGTTTTGGTATGAGTAGTGATGCACACCATATGACGATGCCTCTATCGGATGGTTCGGGTGCAGCACGTTGTATGCAAAATGCCTTGCGAGATGCTGGTGTGAATGCTGATCAGGTGGACTATATTAATGCCCACGGCACCTCAACGCCTTTGGGTGATGTAGCAGAAACCATGGCTATTAAGCGTGCTTTTGCTGATCATGCTTTCAAATTGATGGTGAGCTCAACCAAGTCGATGACTGGACATGCTTTGGGAGCCGCAGGTGCAATAGAGTCTATTTTTTGTTTATTATCTTTGCGTGATCAGCAAGTGGCACCCACCATTAACTTGCATTCGCCAGATGAAGGCTGTGATTTAGACTATGTGCCGCTGGCGTCTAGGGATAGCAAATTGGATGTGGTGTTAAACAATTCTTTCGGCTTTGGTGGCACCAACGCTACCCTTGTGTTTCGTCGATTGGGTCAGTAGGGCTAATGGTTTTTGTGCAGCCGATTGTTCAGACGCGTCAGTGTGCTGAACCTTTCGACTTATTGGCTTTACATCAGGCGTTTCCTCAGCGTTATCCAGCCTTGTTAAGCTCAGCCAGTGGCTTGGTGAATGGGCATCGTTATGATTTTTTATTCGCTGATTGTGCTGAAGTGGATTTGGCTGAGCTTGAGCAGGTAGATGTTGCCTCGCCTCAATCGCATGAGCTACCTTTTATTGGTGGTTACGTGGTTTTTTTTCCTTATGAATATGCACAAGAGATTGAACCGACATTAACTTTGCCACAAGCGCAAGCATGGCAGGCTAAGGTTTGGCGTGTCAGTGCGGCCTTTATTGTTGACCGTGTTACTAATGAGTGTCATTTAGTCGCTCAACCAGAATTTGCGGCTTTGATGGAAGGTTATTGGCAAGATTGGCAGCAGGTGTGCGAACATCCTAAAATGGCCACTTTACCCATTCTTGCAGATATTCAGGAGGCTGATGGCAAACGCTTTTTAGCCGGCGTTGAGCAGTGTAAACATTATATTTTGTCGGGTGATGTCTTTCAGGTTAATTTGTCACGTCAATGGCAAGCATCTATTGCACTGGATGTGACGCCTGCGATGATTTACCAACAGCTCCGACAAGCTAATCCAGCTCCGTTTTCTGCCTTGTTAACTTGGGATAATCAAGCGGTTATTAGTTCTTCGCCGGAAAGATTGGTTTCGGTGCGCAATGGCCTGGTTGAAACACGACCCATTGCTGGTACACGTCGTCGTGGTGCTGATGAGCAGGCAGATGAGGCCTTGAAATCTGAATTAAGCTTGCATCCGAAAGAGCAGGCAGAACATGTGATGTTGTTGGATTTGGAGCGTAATGATTTAGGTCGTGTTTGCCAACCGGGTAGTGTGCAGGTGAATGAGTTGATGACCATTGAAACCTATACCCATGTGCATCATATCGTGTCGAATGTGATTGGTCAGCTTCGCACTAACACCAGTGCGAAACAGGTGATTGATGCCGTTTTTCCGGGAGGTACCATTACCGGTTGTCCCAAAGTACGTTGCATGGAAATTATTGCGGAATTGGAGCAACAGCCGCGCGGAGTCTATACCGGTTCTTTGGGTTACGTTAGCTTGGATGGTCAAATGGACACCAATATTTTGATTCGTAGTTTTCATTGGCAGCCTGGTCGGCTCACGTTTAATGCTGGCGCAGGCATTGTCTATGATTCTCAAGCAGCCTTTGAATTAGAAGAAACCCGTCATAAAGCCAAGGGGCTGTTGAGAGCTTTGGCTTCGGAATCGTCGTCATGACACAACGTTGGCAAAATGGGATTGCCGTTGCTGCGGATGGCAATCGTGCTTGTTTATACGGTGATGGTGTTTTTGAGACCATGCGGTTAACAGCAGGGCATATTGCCTTTTGGTCGCATCATTGGTTGCGATTACAAACGGGTTTGCGCCGCTTGGGTTTTCCTGAGCTGTCTGAACAGGCATTGATGTTAGCATTAGCGCCTGCTTTGGTTGAAGATCAGGATGCTGTGTTACGTGTCAGTATTTCTCGTGATGGGCTGCGTGGCTATCGTTATAGCAATGATGCTAACATCATCATTGACGTACAAAGATCGTCTTTACCTACCACTATTTGGCATGGTCAATCACTCAAGGTTCGTTGGTGTCAAACGCGTTGGGCGCAACAACCCCTATTGGCGGGGATTAAGCATTTAAATCGGCTAGAGCAGGTGCTGGCACGAAGTGAGTGGACAGATACGGGTATTGCAGAGGGGATAGTGTGTGACACACAAGGGCAGGTCATTTCTGGTACTATGTCGGCCTTATTATTACGATTTGGTCAAACGGTATTAGCAGCGGATATTACACAAACAGGTATCGACTCTGTCGCACGTCGTGTGGTTCTGGATTACTTGCCGAGTTTAGGATATGAAGTTCAGGTACAGTCTTTGTCTAAAAAAGATGTGTTAATGGCTGATGAGTTGCTGTTGATGAATGTGGTTCAAGGTATTGGTTCTGTTGCGAGTTGTGATGGTGTCAGCTTTTCTGATGCGCGTTTGGCTCAAACACTCTTCCCATGGTGGCAAGACAGGCTAATGAGTAAGCAGTAGGATAGTTAATGAATAAGCATGTGATATGGATGCGAAAAGGGGTTGTATGGATTGCCATGGCAGGCATGATCTTGGTTGGTCTTTACCAATGGTTTTATGCCATGAGTTTGTCTCCCATTAGTGATACACCTCAGCAAGCGATCATCACGATTGAGCCTGGTAGTAGTGTCAAAGTGATTGCGCAACAATTAGAACAGCAAGGATTAATGGATTATCCCAGCGTTTTTAATGTGTTATTGCGCATCACTAAGCAGGCGAAGAAGTTGCGTGCGGGTGATTATCGTGTTGATACAACTTGGAATTATCAGGAATTGTTAAAGCATTTAACAGAAGACCCTGAAGTTCAATATCCGCTTACCATTATTGAGGGTATGACACTGAAAGATGCCGTTCAGGTTGTGCGTGCTTTACCAAAAATTAAACAAGACTTGTCTGCCCAACCTTGGGATGAAATTCAACAACTGTTAGGCTTATCGGCTTATCCTGAAGGGATGCTGTTGCCTAACACCTATTTTATTACCGCTGGTACGAAAGAGAGTGTGTTTTATCGTCGTGCGTATCAAGCCTTAACCGACGTGATGGAGCGTGAGTGGCCAACACGAGCGCCAGATTTGCCTTTTAATAATGCCTATGAAGCGCTCGTGGCAGCCTCGATTGTTGAAAAAGAAACGGGTGTTGCCAGTGAGCGGCCGTTAATTGCCGCTGCAATTATCAATCGCTTACGTAAGGGGATGCCATTGCAGATGGATCCGACGGTGATTTATGGTATGGGTGAGCAATTTCAGGGTAATATCCGTAAAAAAGATTTACAAACACCAACTCCATATAATACCTATACCAATAAAGGCTTACCGCCCACACCCATTGCCTTAGCCAGTGCTGAGTCTATTTATGCGGTATTACATCCAGCTCAAAGCGATGTGCTCTACTTTGTTGCCAAAGGTGATGGTAGTCATGTTTTTTCATCGACCCTAGAAGCGCATAATGC
>CAYQEZ010000016.1:0-35007 GCA_964416645.1 uncultured Francisella sp.
ACCTCACAGTCAAGGCACGGCATAGAACCCACCAAGGCACGGCATAGAACCCACCAAGGCACGGCATAGAACCCACCGAGGAACATAAGAAAACCAATGCAACAAATTGATTATATTCAGTTTTATGCACACAACAAAAATCAGCTAATACTCTTTTAATCATATAATAATCACGCGCGTAAGCGCGCGAATTAGGAGCGCACCCCTTCGGGGGTCGCCCTAACGGGCTTGCGCTTGCGTCCAAATAGCCAGCCTTCGGCATGGCTGTACGCTTGCCCCTCCTTGCTTTCGTGCAACGCGCGATAGCAATCCTACTTGTAACCAAACACACCGATACCCCTGAGCGAAGCTGAGGGGCTTTAACGCGCTTCGCGCGTGTCAATCAGGCGAGGGTTATGACAGAATCGATTTTGAGGCCTCTGCTGCGGTTTTTTTTCAGCAAGCCTTGATACGGCCTTGCTGGATGCTGCATCTTCGCCCCTGCGGGGCTTACGTGAGCCCCGCAGGGGCTCACAAAAATCTCACTAAAGTGGCAAAGTGTTTCTATAAATTATTTTTTCCCTGAAATTGATATTTAATTGGTAATAACTCTAGTAAAAAATGGTATTGCTATCCTATTAAAATTTACCTGTTGGGAAAAAAACAGGAAATTAACATGAGTACAAAATTTGCAATTAAAAACCCCGATTTTTTAACAGCCTCTCAAGTGGCTGAGTACCTCGGTATCTCGCCTTCCTATTTTTACAAGCTGCGTACCACTGCCCCGCATCTCGTACCTCCAGCATTAACTGGCATCACAAAACGCATCGTTTGGTCAAAACGTATGGTCGATTACTGGTTGGCGGTCCGCGAGGAAAAAACAAAGCTGATCATCGAGGCAGAACTGAAAAAAGTTGACGAAGATCGCCCAAAGAAAAAAGCGGGTCGCCCAAGAAAAACCTTAATCATGGGAGATGCTAAGTGATTGAAGAAATTAAGATTAAACTCGCTGAGCTGTCCCAAGAACAGCCGATTCTATTGGTTTTGGGATTAATAGCGTGGGCATTTTTAATAATTGGTGCATTAATTGACTTATGGGGCGTTTTTTATGCCTAAAAAGATCATTTTTTTACTAATCGCGCTAATTGCTGCGCTTTTCATCGTTGTTGCACAGGCTGCCGAACCACCGCCCCGCGGTTATGATGTAATCGGGGTTAGCTCGGTGTCTGCGGTTTCGGAAAAAGTTGATGCGATCCTGACTAAAATCTCGACCGAGATGAGTAACGCGGGGGCGCGCCTCGTCCCTATGGGAAAAGATCTGCTTTATGCTTTTTTAGGCATCTCTATAGTCTGGCTCGGAATCAAGTTCTCTCTCGGCGCTGATCGTTCAGAAATCATCAGCAATCTCATGGATTTGATCCTAAAATGGGGTGTCGCTGCTTGGTTGCTTCGTGATTATGCGACTTGGGGCGGTTGGATTTCGAGCGGCTTTGATGTGGTCATAGCAAATTTCGGGGGCGTTACCGAAGCAGGCGCGGTCGAATCACTTGTAAAAATCGCCCTATCTGTCTTGGCAGGGGTTTGGGGTGTTGCGGGTGAAGCTGCAAAAGCTGTCAGTATCTCTAGTTTCGCGACGATTCCTGTATTTTTAATCACGATCATCACCCTCGCGATTGTCGTCATCGTTTTTGGCCGAGCCATGCTTATCGCCTCTGTCATCATCCTAGCTGCATCGATTTTTTTCAACGTGTTGTGGATGTTAGGGCCACTTTTCATACCCTTTGTCATCGGTTGGATTTTTTCGCCCGTTTTTAACAATTGGTTGTCTTATCTGATCTCAGCTGGGCTGTACAAAGTCGTCGCCGCCGCACTAATCATGGCTATCTCAGCTTTTTTAGAGGCGACCGACCTCAAATCAATGACCATAGAAAACTCTCAAAACACGGTCGGTTTTTTTGGCTCGAACGCCTCCGACTACTCTTTCAACCTGCTCAGCATAATCATGCTTCTGTTTTTTGCCTTAACCATCGAATTTTTGGCGAAGCAGATCCCAGCCATAGCTTCTGGTCTTGCAGGGGTGAGAGCGATTGACGTAGGCGTGAGCACGTCGCCCTCGCCACAAAGAGAGAAACCGAAATTTAACAAAACGTCAAATCAACTAAAAAACAGCACTAACAAGGGAAAAAAATGAACAAAATCATTAAGCTAATCACAGCATTTGCAACAGCAGCACTCGTATCGAGTGCAGTTGCTGCCCCAACCGATTTGCAGCAGCACCTAAAAAAATACCCTGAGCAGACAATTTTTGCCGTTTACGCTCCCGCTGGTAGCGAGGACGACATGAAGCTCTCTTTTGCGATGTATCTCAAGGCTTTATCGGGTGATAAGCAAGCCCAAGAGTACTTCGGTGAGATGATATTGCACAAATTCGGGACTCAGCTTGACGTCGAAAACGCCGATTTTTGGCTACGAATGTCAACATCATGCGGGATGTGATAAATAATGCGCTCATTCAACCTAATGCGCCTCATTGGTCGCCCAGTTAGTGCAATACTGTCGCTGTTAATTGCCATTACACCAGTCACCAACGCTTACGCCCAACCGAAAAACGGTGAGGCAATTTCAACCGATGGTGTCATGCAAATTGACCCCACACTACAAGCACAGTGGGATGCAGCTATTCGAAGTGGCAAACTCGATTTCCGTGCTTCATCTAACAATTCATCGGCTTTAGTGTTGGATATTCCCGCGTCGATACTTCCTGGTACCATTTATCGCGTCAATGGTGCTATGGCTCAGGTGTTTGCTCGTTATGATAGCATCGCAGCTGAAGGCGTGATTGATGTCGTGTGGCTTGAACGCAATTTGAACGATTCGATCACGTTCAAAATGGAGCGAGTCGGTGGCAAAGCAGGTAATAGCGACTTTGGTGCAGCTTGGGGCGAAGTGTTTGCCTCAAAAGCGGATGGTTTTCGCTGTGACAACCGTTTTTTGGTTTTGTCTAAGAATACAACCACCAAAATGGAAACTTGTCAAAACCCATTAGCCTACAGAAGCTTTACCACTGATGAAAATGGGCGTGCCATCCTCAGTAATATCAGCTTTGAGGGATTCATAGGACTTGTGGGGTTGGTGCAAGCGAAATTTAAAGCCGCAGAAGCTTGGGTGGCTGCTGATAATACGGCTTATGGCGACGTGAAACGCAAGGTCGATCAGTGGACTACAACAAGTGGTTGTGGCATGTTTTGTAAGCGTACCACATCTCATACACAGATGACGCAAACAGGTGTGAGTTGGTACGTGAGTACACCAGGCTTGGCAGACAGACCTGATGCTGTGATGGGTGGTTACTGTGTTGACCCCAGTGATGCTGCTGATGGGACGTGTAATGGTCCGAAAGTTGTTGGTCAAACGGCATTCATCAAAGCAGGTCCCGATGCTCAGTTGCCCCAAGGCTTATTGACGGCTTATTACAACACGCAATCCAAAGAGGGCATGACGGGGTTAGGTTTTATGCTTAGGGTCTTCGCAGGCGTCGGTATCGCTGCCCTAACTGGAGGTGTTTTGAGTAGCAGTCTGGCGCAAGCTCTTGTACAAGTGACAGGTGCTCAGACATTCGCGGCAGCAGCGGCCATCTCCGCAGGCGTAGCAGCGGGAAGTTACGCCGTCCTCTCAACCGTCGCCTCCGACATGCGCGGTGTGGACCAAGTGCAAAATGGCTTGTTTGGTAATTTGAGCGACGGACAGCTTGCTTCTACTGCTGGTGATGGTATGGGTGGATACATGCACCGAGCCATTCGCGACAAGTTCATCTACGCTGATCCGTTATTCACAGAAGGGCGCAACGGCGGTATGCCCAACATTGTCTATGGCAATGCAGGCGGTGGCAGCTGGAACGCCCAAAGAAATGCCTACATGAGCGCTTTTGCATTAGGAAGTAACGGCGGAGCAACCTGTAACCGAGCAGGAGTTAGAACAGGAGCTTGTGGCTCACCTGGTCGCATGATTCGACCCGATGATTTCTTCGTACAAACTTTTGCAGCACCCGACGTAAAAGCCATTGCAGAAGGTAAGGTGTTGGATCGTACCGTTGACCCACTAAGAACAACCTATTCAAACGACGCATCTACCAATCTTATTTTGCAAAACGCACGGGCAGCAGCAAAAGCAAAATTGGAAGAACTTTTAGCGCGTCGTTATGTTGCGCCCACACCAACGCAGTAGCTAAATCGTGTCATCAGACACGATATGAGCAACCGTTGCATTGAGGGGCATTGCAGCTAGCGCTGCAATGCCGCCTGTTAAAATGCCAACAGCCATAATCGTTTGTCCGCGGTTTTGCTGTGCAGACTTTAAAGAAGTTTTGCAAAACTTATCGACTGTGGTTTCTGTCCAAAAGCCCGCTCGCCCGTATGCTCTCTGGTTTATAAAAATCCCCTCGACTTTACACACATACCCATCTTTTAGGATTCTCTCACCTTTTTCATTCACGGGTTGGCCGTCAAGATCGTAGGTCTTGCCCGTCGCTGGGTCCGTGAAAACCGTGATGCGCCCCTTGTCGCCATTACTCGCTTCAATTTCCAATTTTTTCCACGGGAAATTTGACACGTCAACGGGGACATGTAGCAAATTGTCTTCACCAAGCGCAGCCATTTCTTTAACATCTTTGGGGGCTTGCGGCGCTGATGCACACCCCGACAACAAAGCGACCGCCAACACACCTGATAACACTAATTTTGTATTCACTTTTAAATCCTTTTTCGCACATTATTCGACGATTTCAGTTTACCCCACTTAACTTTTCCGTCAAGCTAAGTGGGGCTTAATGTCATACTAACACGACGTTAATTTAATGTGGCTTTCATGGTTGTGTGTACCTTCGATTTTAAAAAACTCAGGAAAAGAGCGTAAAAGCCCATCAACGACTGATTTTTTTTAGCTCAGAACCCATCTGAGACGCTGATTCTTTCATTCCTGCCACTTCCACGGCTAAGATACGAACTGCGCCATTAAAAGCCTCAAAATCGACCTTGACGCTAGTGCCTTGCAGTTGAATCGTCTTGTTTATCATGCCCTATCTCCCTGTTTACGCAACGCTTGATGAGCTTTGCAAGCGTTAATCCCTGTTGCTCTGCATACCTTTGCCAAGCTGCTTTCTCAGTTGGGGTGATGCTAAAGTGTATTTTCTCGGTTGCTTTGCCTTCTTTGACCGCGTTGCGGTTGCCTCGCATCGCTTCACTTTTTGCTTGACTCATTTTTTAACCTCGATTCAATTATACAGCTATTTTCTGTTTTTGCAACCAAAAACAGAAAAACAATTTAAAAATTTGGCACAAAATTGGCACATTGAAAGGTAAGAAAAGGGTATAAAAGGTGTTAAAATGTATTTGTTGAGTGTTGGTGTAAAATCATTGTCATGACTTACAACCTAATGAAATTACAGCAAAAAAACTGTAAATTATTGGTTGCGGGGGCAGGATTTGAACCTACGACCTTTGGGTTATGAGCCCAACGAGCTACCGGACTGCTCCACCCCGCGATAGAGTGATTTTTCTCGTTGGCGGAGGAAGAGGGATTCGAACCCCCGGAGGTATTACCCTCAACGGTTTTCAAGACCGCCGCATTCGACCGCTCTGCCATTCCTCCGTAACGAGAAGATAATAATAAGCGATAAACCAAAATAACGCAATACCTTTATTCAAAAAACATCATGATTTATGCAAATAATGCCTATTTTCTAGCTTAACGTCTTGCTGATTGGCATTGCACCTTATACGCCCAAGGCGCTTGAACATTAGCCGAATTACCCCACAACCCTTGTCGTTTACGTTTTGCTTCTTGTTCAAGTTGTTGTAACCAAATATTGTTACCCAATGAACGATCAAACCATGCATGCCCTTGTGATAACATCCACTGATTGATGTTTTCTCCATCAACAGCCACCTGACACACAGCAAAGCCTTCACTGTCGAGTCGCTCTAAACAAGTGGCTTGAACACTCATTCCTTGAAGTTGCTGGCTTAAGACTTTTTGAGCCACATCAGCCCAAGGTTGTGCTTTACAAGCACCCATTGCTAACTCTGGTGCATCAATCTGTGCCAACCGAATCGGTTGTTGCCCAAGTTCAGGATGAGCCACAATCAATTGATCGCCACTAAGTACCGTCTGCACAATACCGAATATGATCACATCCGATTTGACTGATGAAATATACAATAGCGAAAGCATCAAACCAATTAGGGTAACTGCAGTTTTCATAGTATGATCTCGAACGTTGACTAGTGATTCATATTAACATAGCTTTACAGGCGCAGCGTGTAATCAGTTATCGGTAGTGCTAGGGCATGAAATACTTTGTAACAATGACTATCCTATTCGCCTTAGGCTCACCTGTAGCATCCAACCTTTGGTCACTTTGCTGGAAATGGCAACCTTTTTTGCAACTCAATTAACCTGGCAACAATAACCAAACTAATCCGATCAGCCAGAGCAGTTCACTTAGCTCTACCCAAGCAAGTGAAATGACGTAACTAATACCGCCAATTTTTTTGCGCCACCAAACAATGTACATCCAAGTACTCAAAATTAGTAAGGTTAGCGTCCAACCAGAGGCTAAGGCCAAAGCCATTAGTAACAATAACCATTGCGGCCATAACCAGCTTAATTCAACTTTTTCACGCCAACCTTCAGGAAGACTGTCGTGACAATTTATCCAACGAGAACCCGTCATGACCATTTGCGCAAACACCCAGCCAACCATCGGCATCAAAACAATCACCGTCCACCACTCTGCACGAATGAGCGTTACTAACAATGACCATTTCAAAATCAGCGTCAATACCAGCACGATGATACCCATCGTACCTAAAGGTAAACGATTACTGGATTTGAGTTGTTGTAGCGCTTCTGGCTCTTTGCTCAAAGCTGCGTCAGCAATTTGAGCTAGGCTGTCTAAGGTGTTCGCACCACTGAGTTTCGCCCACACAATTAGCACTAACGCAGCACTGATTTCTGCCTGAAAGCCACTAAACAGCCAAGCAATACTGGCTAGCAACACACCCAACAGTAAAGCTGATAACGGAATAAACGCCATCGACCGCCCAACATTATCGGCGGTGATGTGGCGCGGATCGCTACAACGCCATTGCCATACTTGATGCATCGCAAGGCGCATCGGATGAATGGATTTCACGTCTGAAGAGTCACTCATAGTGTATGTTTCCTATCACTGTCCATTTTCTGCAACAACCATTGCAATCACTTGGTCTTTTTCATCACTCACGGTCACATGCCATAGGTGGCGACCTGTTTGTTGTGCAATCAAGGCGGCTTGACCTGACAAACTTAATAAGGGCTTACCTAAGGCATCATGAGCGTAACAAAAATCGGAAAATTTCACCGACTGCTGAAAACCCGTTCCCAGAGCTTTAGCCGCCGCTTCTTTCACTGCCCAGCGCTTAGCCAACCAGCGCCCCGCTTTTGACCCTTGAGGCAATTCTGCCAATTCATTGGGATGTAAAATGCGTTCGGCCAATCGTTGACCATGCCGTTGCCATGTCGCTTCCATTCTGGCTACCGACAAGAGATCAACGCCAATACCCATCACTGCCACAAGACTTAACCGGCTCTGGCTGCCAACATCAGGGCTTTCATTTCACGAACCGCCACAGGCAAGCCTTTGAAAACCGCTTCACTAATAATCGCATGACCAATATTCAATTCTTCCATTTCTTCAATTGCAGCAATGGCTTGCACGTTATGATAATGGAGTCCGTGACCGCCATTCACCGCTAAGCCGATACTGGCAGCCAGCTTTGCCCCAGCACGAATCTTATCCAACTCATTCAGCTGCGCTTGACCAGTCAGTTCAGCATAATGTCCTGTATGCAATTCCACGACTGGCGCACCAGCTTGCTTCGAGGCACGAATTTGCGCTTCATCCGCTTCAATAAATAAAGACACACGAATACCCGCAGCACCCAAACGACGACAGGCGTCTTCTACTCGTTCAAACTGCCCGACCACATCCAAGCCACCTTCAGTGGTCAGCTCTTCGCGTTTCTCAGGCACTAAACAGACATCTTGCGGCAAGTATTTCAACGCCATTGCAATCATTTTTTCCGTCACTGCCATTTCTAAATTAATTTTTGTTTGGTGTGTTGGCATGAGTAACGCCAAATCACGCTCTTGAATATGACGACGGTCTTCTCGTATGTGTAATGTGAGACTATCGGCCCCATGCTGTTCAGCCAATAAACCCGCATGTACGGGATCTGGATAGCGCGTTCCACGTGCTTGACGCAAGGTTGCAACGTGGTCAATGTTAATTCCGAGTGCGATCATTGTAATTGCTCCCACCATTGTCGCATCGACAAGGCTTGACTGGGCATTGCTTGAAGCAAACGCCATTGTAAAAATTCACGCAAAGCTCGGCTGGTTTTCCCCTGCGGTGCTTGAGTTATCAGTGCCAACAACTCTGCTCCCTGAATACCAACCTCGCTTTGCTGCCATCCTTCTGCTTGCCACTGATAATGAGCTTCTGCCTTTAAGGGATGAAACTCATGCGTTTGCTGTGGCAAACCGTAACCCATTTCTGAAATAAACACCCACTCAAAACGTCTTAATGCCCATGCCATCTGAACTCGATCACTTCCAGCCGATCTAAGCAGCCCAACAAGCTGCTCATAGGCATGAAATAAAGGTGCAATAGGCTGCTCCACCAATAAACTGCGATGAAGAAGTTCATTAGCATAAAGACCGCTCCAGTTAGCCATACCCTGTAAAGGAGTTTGATAACTCACCGCTTCACACTGACTCACCCAACCACCCGATTGCTTTCCCATGCGCCAAGCGATGGCTAACTCAGTAAAAGGCGGT
This sequence comes from uncultured Francisella sp., assembly GCA_964416645.1. Classification (GTDB taxonomy): domain Bacteria; phylum Pseudomonadota; class Gammaproteobacteria; order Thiomicrospirales; family Thiomicrospiraceae. The sequence goes on from CAYQEZ010000016.1 coordinate 8,857, forward strand.
AATGACGCGCCCTTTTTCTGTCCACCTTTAAAAGTCAGTTGCACACGTCCATGACGCTCAGTGAGCAAACTTAACCACAAACTGGTTTCGCCCTGAGCACGAGCAAATAATAAATAGGCTCTGTCTTGCAGCAACATGGCATTAACAGCCTAGCTAACCAATTACTGATAACCTAAACTCGCTAAAGCTCGTTCGTCATCCGACCAGTTATCCTTGACCTTAACCCATAATTGTAAATGAACGCGACTATCCAGCATTCGCATTAAGTCCTGACGCGCCTCACTGCCGACCTGTTTCAACATGCCACCACCTTCACCAATGACAATGCGCTTCTGACCTTCGCGCTCCACTAAAATCAAGGCATCAATGATAACGCGCTCAGGTGTTACCTCATACTTCTCGATTTCGACAGTTAAACCGTAAGGAATTTCTTTTTCCAAGCGTCGCATCAATTTTTCGCGCACCATTTCAGCCGCTAGGAAGCGAGAAGAAGCATCAGTGACCATATCTTCATCAAACATAGCCTCACCTTCTGGTAAGTGTTTGATCAGTGTATTAATCACTAATTGAGTATGTTTTTTGTCGTAAGCTGAAATAGGAAGACTTTCGGTAAAGACCACCTTTTGTCCCAGCTCTGCTAAGTAGGGCAGCAATTTCTCTCGCGGCTGAATTTTATCTACTTTATTGATGACCAAAACGACAGGCACTTTGACATTAGCAATCAACTGAGCAACACGTGCATCCTCATCGGTAAAGCGACCCGCTTCAACCAACATCATCACCACATCAACCCCTTCTAGCGCACTGGACGCAGTACGATTCATCACGCGATTCAACGCTTTACCGCCATTCAAATGAATACCAGGCGTGTCAACGAAGACCAACTGCGCCTCATCCAAGCTTAAAATACCATGAATACGATGACGCGTGGTTTGAGGCTTAGGCGAGGTAATGCTAATTTTTTGACCAATAAGGCCATTCATTAACGTAGATTTACCCACATTTGGACGACCGACAATGGCAATGGTGCCACAACGAAATTGAGTATCAGCCATGACGTTTTTCCTCACATTCAGCCAGCATCAAGGCAGCAGCGGCTTGTTCTGCTTTACGACGACTGTTCGCTGTCGCCTGAGTCGTTGGAAAGCCACTAACTTGACAGGCCACCGTGAACATCAATGCATGTGCTTCGCCCACCTGTTTTAATAAATCATAGTCGGGCAAGGCTTTATTACGTGCTTGACACCATTCTTGCAATCGCGTTTTAGGGTCTTTTTCCGTCGCCACTTCTTCTAGGGTATCAAAACGCGGCAATAAATAACGCAATACATAAGCACGTGTCGCTTCCATGCCCGCATCTAAATAAATGGCCGCAATCACCGCTTCAAAGGCATCGGCAATGGTGGAGGCACGACGATAACCACCACTTTTTAACTCACCCGAACCCAACTTTAAGCAATCACCCAAACGCAACTCAGTGGCAAATTCGGCTAAAGTCTCTTCACGTACCAGGCGAGCGCGCATGCGTGTCAACACCCCTTCGGGTTGTTTGGGAAAACGTGCATACAGGGCTTCGGCTGCTAAAAAATTGAGAATGCCATCACCCAAAAACTCCAACCGCTCGTTATGCGCACTGGCATAGCTACGGTGGGTTAAGGCTTGCCAAAGCAAATCTGGATTGTTAAATTGATGCCCAATGCGCATCATGCACTCTTGTTGCTGACGAAGCTCATCGACTTTCATTACTGAATGGATCTCCCAATACGATCTCCATTCACGCCACCATCAAAATGCATCCAAATAAAGAAAGCCTTGCCTTTGAGGTTTTCTTCAGGCACGAAGCCCCAGTAACGACTATCGTAACTGTGATCGCGATTATCACCAACCATGAAATAATGACCCTCGGGAACAACCGCTTCAATCAGATCAGAAGCTGGTCTATCTTTATCAATCAGAATGTTATGCTGAATACCTAACAAATCCTCTGACAATTCCAAGGCACCATTCAACACCGCACCCGAACCACTGGTTTCATAGCGACCAACTGCTTGTTGTTTAACCAACTCACCATTAATCATTAAGGTCTTGTTGATATAACTAATTCGATCACCTGGTAAGCCAATAACGCGTTTAATATAGTCTTTATCTGGTTCAACTGGATAACGAAAGACAACCACATCACCACGTTCTGGCGCACCGGTATCAATCACTTTTGTGTAAATAACAGGCAACTTAATTCCGTAACTGGCTTTATTGACCAAAATAAAATCACCAATATGCAAAGTCGGATACATAGAACCTGAAGGAATGCGGAAAGGCTCAACAACAAAAGAACGCAACACTAACACAATCAATAACACAGGGAAAAGCGAGCGCGCATAATCCATCACCACGGGCATAGGAGCATCAGTGGCACGTTTGGGTTCAAGCACCCATTTGTCGATTGCCACTAAAATACCGCCAATGACAACGGCAAGCGTTAAAATGATTTCAAACAACATGCAGAATAAGCCTCTTAATTGTCTTTATTGACATGCAAAATGGCTAAGAAAGCTTCTTGTGGAATTTCAACGCTACCGATGGTTTTCATCCGTTTCTTACCCTCTTTCTGTTTCTCTAGCAATTTTTTCTTACGAGAAACATCGCCACCATAACATTTCGCCAACACGTCTTTACGCATGGCTTTAATGTTAGTACGAGCAATCACTTTGGCACCAATGGCCGCCTGAATAGGCACTTCAAACATTTGACGCGGGATCAGCTCTTTCAAGCGATCAATGACATCACGACCACGATATTGGGCTGTGCTGCGGTGAACGATCATCGACAGCGCATCCACCGTTTCTCCATTGACCATAATATCCATGCGCACTAAATCATCTGCTTGGAAACGCAAGAACTCGTAATCCATAGAAGCATAACCACGCGAAATGGATTTGAGACGATCAAAAAAGTCTAATACCACTTCATTGAGCGGCAACTCCATTTGTAGCTGTACTTGATTACCAGCGTACACCATATTTTTTTGTACACCACGTTTTTCCATACAAAGCCCCATCACTGCACCAACATAATCCTGTGGCAACAGCAAGTTTGCTTGAATAATGGGTTCACGAATTTCTTTAATGCTGCCCAACTCGGGTAGCTTGGCTGGGTTATCTACCAACAACACTTCATCACGCGTAGTCAGAACTTCGTAGACTACCGTTGGTGCGGTGGTAATCAAGTCTAAATTAAACTCACGTTCTAAACGCTCTTGGATAATTTCCATATGTAATAAACCCAAGAAACCGCAACGGAACCCGAAACCCAAAGCTGTCGACGTTTCTGGTTCAAAAAACAAAGAAGCGTCATTCAAGCGCAACTTACGTAAGGACTCACGTAAGTTTTCGTAGTCTTCAGAGCTGATCGGAAAAATACCCGCAAATACGCGCGGTTGTGCTGGCTTAAATCCAGGTAGCATTTCACTTGCTGGATTAGCAGCATCGGTAAGGGTATCACCAACAGGCGCACCATCAATTTCCTTCAGACCTGCAATGACAAAACCCACTTCGCCCGTATATAAAGCATCGAGTTTAGTACGTTTTGGCGTGAAGACACCTACTTCGTGGACTTCATGCACATCGCCTGTCGACATAACTTTCATCTTGGTTTTAGCACGAATAGAACCATCCATAACACGAACCAATGAAACAACACCTAAATAATTATCGTACCAAGAGTCAATGATCAAAGCCTTCAAAGGTCCTTGAGGGTTGCCTTGAGGCGCAGGAATTTTGGCAATAATTTCTTCTAGGGTTTCTTTAATGCCCACCCCTGCTTTAGCACTGGCATGAACAGCTTCGGTGGCGTCAATACCAATAATTTCTTCAATTTCTGCGATGACACGATCAGGATCCGCTGCAGGCAAATCAATTTTATTTAAGACAGGCAAGACCTCCAAATCTTGCTCAATAGCGGTATAACAGTTAGCAACCGTTTGTGCTTCAACACCTTGTGAGGCATCCACTACCAATAATGCGCCCTCACAGGCTGCTAAAGAACGTGACACCTCATAAGAAAAGTCAACGTGTCCAGGTGTATCAATAAAATTTAATTCGTAAGTCTTTCCATTGTCCGACTTGTAATGCAAGGTAACGCTGGCCGCCTTAATAGTAATACCGCGCTCACGCTCCAAATCCATCGAATCCAGCACCTGTGCCGACATTTCTCGATCGGTTAAGCCGCCGCAAAACTGAATAAAGCGATCAGCTAAGGTCGATTTACCATGATCGATATGCGCGATAATCGAAAAATTACGAATTAAATCCAACTCTTGAGCCATGAAATACCTAAAACCGCTAAACAAACAAAAAACGGGGAGCATGGCTCCCCACTAAGAATTAGCTACTTTAACTTATTGAATGACGATCGGCAAGAATATTGCGCGGTTTCCACGCAGAATACGCATTGGAATCTTCTGCCCTTTCGGCAGCTTTTGTAACAGAGACTGCATTGACTCAACAGAATCCAAACGAACATAATTTAACTCAAGTAGGATATCTCCCTCACGCACACCAGCTTGACTGAACGCACCCTCACCCACAGCGCCGACACGCAATCCAAAATCAATGCCTAGTTTTTGCTTAATCGCGTCATCTAATAACACGAGCTGAGCACCTTCAATCACTTTACCCACAGCTTGCTCTTTGCTACCGCCACGTTTGTTATTCTTCGCCATTTTTTGATCGTCGGGCAAGGCATCAATCACCACGGTCATATTCATCAAACGGCCTTGACGTAACAGCTTAATATCGACGGGTTGACCCACAGGTGTCATACCAATGACCGGAGGTAAACTGCCCGATTTATTAACTTCACGTCCATTAACGGAAAGGATAATATCGCCCGCTTTAATACCCGCTTTAGCTGCTGGTGTGTCGGGGAAAACCTCCGCCACCAACGCACCTTTGGGCTTATCCATACCAAATGATTCTGACAACTCAGAAGTGACTTCCTGAACGTTAACCCCCAAATACCCTCGAATCACCCTGCCATTGCGCTTCAATTGATCAACCGTATTCATCGCCACTTCAATCGGAATCGAGAAGGATAAGCCCATAAAGCCACCACTACGACTGTAGATTTGTGAGTTAATACCCACCACTTCACCTGCTAGGTTAAATAAGGGTCCACCTGAATTACCGGGATTAATGGCCACATCACTTTGTATAAAAGGCACGTAGGTGTCATCTGGCAAAGTACGTTCCTTTGCTGAGACAATCCCTTGCGTAACAGTTGCTTCAAAACCGAAGGGTGAACCGATAGCCAACACCCACTCACCCACTTTGAGTTTACTGGTTTGTCCTAAGGTGACTGTCGGCAATCCCTTAGCTTCGACTTTGAGTAACGCAATATCGGTTCGCTCATCACTACCAATCACTTTAGCTGATAATTCTTTGCGATCACTAAAACGAACGGTAATTTCATCCGCATCCGCAATCACATGATGATTGGTAATGATGTAACCGTCAGCAGAAATTATGAAGCCTGTGCCTAATGACTGCATCTCTTTTTTACTATCATCACCCCGCCCTCGCGGCGTTTCGCCCTGCCCTGGTGGCATAGGGAAAGCATCACCAAAGAAGCGACGTAATAATTCCTCGGGAATACCATTTAGGTCGGCACGACGTTGCGGTCTCACTTTAGAGGCCGTTGAAATATTCACAACTGCTGGTGCATTTTTTTCAACTAAGGGAACGAAATCCGGCAACTGAGCTTGCACTACGGGCGCAAACCATAGCCATGAAAACAACAAAACAAACATATAAAATGGCTTATTAATCAGCATACTGCCTTCCTATGTTAGTGAGTCAAACGGTAAATTTCGTGTACACTTGGCGAACAAGCTAGTGTGAGTTTACCAACCATATACCAACTCGACAAGAGTGCTCCTCCCCCAAAAAGCAGTGCTCCAAGATCATCGGCAAGCTCTTGCCCTAACCCCATTCCCACCAATAAAGCCAAAAGTGGAACACCATAGGCCATCACACTAAGCTTAATTAACGCTCGCTGAGATAAGGAAAGCAACACCCTATCCCCCACACTAACTGCCTCAGTTAAGGGCAACCTAAGCTTTAATGCAGGAGGCCTTTTAAGCAGACGTGCAAAAGCATTGGTTTGACAACCAATCCCTCCTGCACCACAGCTTCCACTACGACAAACCGAGTCACTCTGATCGCTAACATCCAGTAACAGCTGACCATCTGGCTCTATAGCCCGTACCACTGCCCAAGTTTTAACTTCATCTAAATGAGTTTGCATGGTAACATGAACTACTTATATCAAAGACTAAGTTCATATCTTAAAATAAAACCAACATTCATACTAGGGAAGTGGTAACTCGGCTTGTTAAAATTTCATCATCCCAACAATATTCTGATTATTGGTGGCGGCATTGCTGGGCTATCATTAGCACTCAAACTGGCCGATTATCATCCTATAACCCTGTTAACAAAGCGCGGTTTACTCGAATCTAATACCCTTTATGCTCAAGGTGGCATTGCTGCGGTATTAGACCCGAATGACAGTATTGAAGAACATGTGCAAGACACCTTAATCGCTGGCGATGGGCTCTGCAACGAAGCGGCGGTTCGCTTTACTGCTACGCACGGTCGCCAAGCTATTGAAGAACTCATTGAGCTTTCCGTTCCCTTTACCGCTTGTCAGGCTGATGATGAGCAAGATTGTGACTTATTTCCTTTTCATTTAACCCGCGAGGGGGGGCATAGCCATAGGCGTATTATTCACGCTGCCGATCATACGGGACAATCGGTTCAACTGAGTTTAGCACTTAAAATTCGTCAGCACAGCAACATTCTGCTGCTCGAACATCACACAGCCGTTGATTTAATTGAACGCGAAAATCGTTGTGTTGGTGTTTATGCCCTCAATCAAGCAACAGACGAAATTTCTACACTCGCCTCACCTGCCGTGGTACTCGCCACGGGTGGTGCTGGCAAAGTCTATCTTTACACCAGCAACCCAGATTTGGCTACTGGTGACGGCATTGCTATGGCCTGGCGAGCAGGCTGTCGTGTTGCCAATATGGAGTTTATGCAATTTCATCCAACCGTACTCTATCATACCAGTGAACGGGCTTTTTTAATTTCGGAAGCAGTACGTGGAGAAGGCGGTTACCTAAAGCGCCCCGATGGGTCGCGGTTTATGCACGAATATGATGAACGCCTCGAACTTGCCCCACGTGATATTGTTGCTAGAGCCATTGATGCTGAAATGAAAAAGCTGGGTTGTGATCACATGTGGTTAGATATTAGTCACAAAGATGCTGATTTCGTAACCAGTCACTTCCCTACCATTTACAAACGTTGTTTAAGCCTAGGAATTGATATTACGAAAGAGCCGATTCCGATTGTGCCAGCGACCCACTACACCTGCGGTGGAGTCGTTACCGACTTACGTGCCCGCACCGATTTAAAAGGACTCTATGCGGTCGGTGAAGTGGCCTACACAGGTCTGCATGGCGCTAATCGTTTAGCCAGTAATTCATTATTAGAAGGACTGGTATTCGCTAACGCTGCTTATGAAGACATCTTAATGCGCCAAGCCGAGGGCAAACTCATTGCCCCACCTACCTTACCCGACTGGGATGAAAGTCAGGTCAACCCTAGCCCAGAACAAGTACTTATTGCCCATGATTGGGATGAAATTCGTCGGGTTATGTGGGACTTTGTTGGCATTGTTAGAACGGAAGAGAGACTTAAACGTGCTCTGAAACGAATTTTAGTCATTCGTGAAGAGATTGAAGAGTTTTACGCTCAATACTATCTAAATACTGACTTTATTGAATTACGTAATCTTGCCCTGGTTGCTGAACTGATTGTCCGCTCAGCACTAAGCCGTAAAGAAAGTCGTGGCTTACACTATATTATTGACTACCCCCATCAATTAAGTGTAACTGAACCAACAATCCTGACGCCAACAGCTTAGAAAGCTTCTAAAAACCTCGCTTCGCGGTTTTATTAGACTTCCCAATTTAATTTTGTGATTGGAAGAAGTTCATTAAGTCAATATGTTACAGAAAAATAACATCCAGCTCTTCCACTACACCCATCCTGTTAGGTTTTGAAGATAGCTTTTAGCGCCGCTTAGTTCAGAGTAGCCGATCGATCACTCTAACTCTTTCAAGACATCAGCTACAGTGGGTAAATCCATCATCTTACCCACATACATACGCACCAACTCTGGGTTTGCCCACAGACCATTTTCCGCCAGGGCAATGGTTGCGCGACGAATCTCCATAAAATCGACCGACTCATCCAGCACTGGGTACTGATGGTGATCCATTGTTGCAGAGGACATGGCAGGAGGAGGACGTCGAATCACTTTACGCGAAGCGAGTGAAACAACGGGTTTTTCATCTGACATAATGCTTACCTTAATTTAGAAACATGATGGCAGCCAGCATAGTAAACACACCGACTCCCTAACTCCAATACTACTTGATTAATTTTTGAACTAAGACTTACCACGTTGGTGCTCGTTAACGGTTTCGTCCGCATCATAGTAATGACCTAACTTATGGCGCTTGACCGTCATTAATAGATTTTCAGCCTTAGCTCCTAAGTAGACATAAAGCCCTAAACCAACCATTAAGGCAACAGCTGAAAGCATCATCCAAGTAGCACTAGCGAGGTAATCACCAGCTCCGATCGCTGATTTAAACATCAACAACAAGGCTTCAATCGATACAGCAATCATAATTGCCGCCATAAATCGCGTAATGGTTCTACGTGTTGAACTATGACGGAAAATGTCTTTATGCATCAACACCTCTTCTTCTAAGGTTGTCTTTGCTAAGTCAAAAATTGCTAAGCCCAGAGTAATGAAGATAATGGAGCTGAATGGTCGGATGGATTCAATATGCGATGGCTCTTCCAACATTTTTAGTAATTCAGAGAAACCCGAGTAAAGCAAAATACCCACCACACAGAATAATCCAATTGAAATAGTGGAATAAACTGCTTTGAAAAATGGCTCAAAACGGGTTCGTAAGCTATCGCCCATCAAAAAGCTTACTGTCTTTTCCAAGTCGAGGTCAATTACTAAATAGCCTGAAACGATGCCAACACTGTTAGTAATTGGAATAGCGCCCGACAAACACAACACCCTGTCGGTTACAGACAAATACGGATCAGTAAACACCACGTTTTGTTTGGCTTTAGCCATCACAAAATAAGGACGCTGGCTTAGATCGTTACCACGGTTCGAGAAATCTGTACGCGTTTTACCATCTCGAAACCAATAATTGGGACTATTCTGAATACCGTTCTTGTCCAAAGTATAAACAATATCAATAAATGGATAATGTGTGGTTAACTCATCTAGCGTTTCTAACGTGCGTTCAGGGCTCTCAAAAAGGTGTGCATCACTCAATCCTAATAAAATGGAGTGCAACATTTCCTGAATCATGCCACGATAATCGTGGTAACGCTCAATAATATTGACATAACTTGACATAATATTTCACTTCCAACTTTAATTAATTGATTAATAACGAATTTGACCTGAGCCAAATACCACATATTTTTGTGATGTTAACCCAATTAATCCCACTGGACCCCGTGCATGAAACTTATCGGTGCTAATACCAATTTCGGCACCCAAGCCGTATTCAAAACCGTCAGCAAAACGAGTGGAAGCATTAATCATCACCGAACTCGAATCCACTTCGGCTAAAAATCGACGACTCATGGCATAATCTTGCGTCATAATGGCATCGGTGTGATGCGATCCATACTGGTTTATATGAGCTATCGCCTCATCCAAACCGTTTACCACTTTAATGGAAAGAATGGGAGCCAGATACTCGGTTGACCAATCCGCTTCTGTAGCGGCATTCATGGCAACAATCGCACGTGTTTTTTCACAACCGCGTAACTCAACGCCTTTAGCATGATAAATAGCGACCATTTTAGGTAAAAAGTGTGCAGCAACAGAGGCATCCACTAATAGTGTTTCCATCGCATTACAAACACCATAACGATGCGTTTTAGCGTTATCGCACACCTTCCAAGACATTTCCATATCCGCGTCAGCTGCCACATAAACGTGACAAATACCATCCAAATGTTTAATGACAGGAACACGAGAACCCTGACTGATACGCTCAATCAGGCTTTTACCACCACGTGGGATAATCACGTCAATATATTCTGGCATCCTAATCATCTGTCCAACCGCTTCACGATCTGTTGTTTGAACCAATTGAACCGCATACTGGTCGATACCAGCCACTTGCAATCCTTCTTGAATACATTGAGCGATGGCTTTATTAGAGTGAATCGCTTCCGAACCACCGCGTAAAATGGTGGCATTACCCGATTTCAGGCAAAGTGCCGCAGCGTCCGCCGTGACATTCGGCCGAGATTCATAAATAATCCCTACCACGCCTAAAGGGACGCGCATTTTTCCCAATTGAATACCAGAAGGACGATAAGCCATATCGGTGATCTCACCCACCGGATCAGGCAAGTCTGCCACTTGACGTACGCCCTTGGCAATCGATTCAATACCCGCTTGTGTTAAGCGTAAACGATCCAGCATCGCCTCGTCCAAGCCACTGGCTTTACCTGCCATGAGATCTTTGGCATTTTCATCCATCAACCAAGCGGATCGATCTAATAAACGTTCAGCCATATGATGAAGAGCAGCATTTTTTTGAGCAGTAGAGGCTGCTGCCAAGACACGACTCGCTTGGCGAGCTTGCTGTCCTAACTCGTTCATATACTCATTAACTTGCATGCTTCATCTCCTGTTATGTGAATCTCTAAAAACATCGCTTCACTTTATGTTAGCCTGTTGACTTATTAAGCAACCCGACGAGGTAACCTTTTCCCCACACTCGACATATCAGCAACAAGCCACATCAGCTCAATCCAAGGATCTCCACTCAGTTGCCCTTTAATCTGTCGATCTATCTGCAATGCCAGTTGTTGCCAATGGGCTAATTGCGTTAACGAAATCTGCCTAAGCAAACGTTGCATACTGCTTGAACGCTCACCCCACAAACGATACTCATTGGCTAACTGTGACCAAGGCTTTTGCCCTTGTGCAACATATAAACTCTGCCATAAGCGCAACGCATTGCTCACCGCCCAGAGCAACAAAACTAACTCTTCACCCGTCTCGCGTAAGCGCTGTAAAATCCTTAACGCTATTTCGGCTTGTTGTGCCGTCAAAGCATTAGATAAGGCAAAAATATCATACCTTGCCCAATCCTGCTGGTCTTGAGCTAATAATGACTCATCTAACCTTAATACACCTTCTAACTGCCAACGCAACAAGCTTTGCCTTGTTGCCATCAAATTGCCTTGAGACCAGTCTGCCAACATGGCTAACGCAGCTGGTGTAATGCTCATCTGCAACTGCGTCACTTCTTGCGCAATCCACTGATTCAGCGCATTGCCGGTTAGTGTTTTACTATGAACAACCCAGCCGTTGGCTTCAATCGCTTTGACCCATTTAGATTCCAGTGTTTGCTTATCCACCTCACCTGTTCGCAACAACAACAACACATCAGGATTAGGATTACCCAGATGACGTTGTAATATTTCTGATTGCGCACCAGTTAACTTAGTAGAAAATAATACCTGCATGACCCTAAGGCTAGCAAACAAAGATTGCTCTTGGTAGTGCATCCACACTAATTCCCAGTCACTTGCCTGCTCTACCACCATCAACTGTTGTTCCAAAAACCCGAGCACTTTCGAGCTTTGCTTAATGGCATCAACACTCGTCAAGGTTCGCTGAGGCTCCTCGCCACAACATAAAATAACTGGTGGTAAAGATGATCCTTGATCTAATCTAGACAAGAGCTGCTCTGGCGTCATCATCATGACGACCCTAAGGGAACCAGCCCTTGTAACAAACGAACAATCGAATCAACGACTCTCGCTCTAATGTCTTGCACAACTTCAACAGACTCACGCGTAATGGCCAAAGGACGCTCTGCTCCTAGTCCACCAATCTGAGTCGCTAAACTTTGATCAACCTCTCGTGAACGACGCACTAGGGTATCGATGAGCGGTGCTTCAACACCAACCTTAGTGACACGTAAGGCCTGTGTCATAACGAACAAACGAGCTGAAATTTCGCCAAAAGAACCAATCGCCGAAATCACAGTCTGTTGAGTCGTTGCGCCTAGGGTAACAATGATGTCGGCTTGCTTGCGCTCAGCCACCAATTCAGCACCAAAGGATTGCAAAGCGCGGCGCGTCTGCACAACTAACTCACCATCGGCTCCATCACTCACGAAATAAATACGATAAGGTAAAGCCCGTTCAGAAGTGTTAGAAACCCCTCTAAGCTGATAGCCACAGCCAGTCAATGCCACCAAAGATAAGGCACTCAGTAACCAGTGGCGACGAGAAAGCATCATAGGGTTAGTTCAACATCACTCAATTAAACGGCCACAATATTAACCAGACGACCTGGTACCACAATCACTTTAGTAATCGCTTTACCTTCGGTATATTTTTGCACGCCATCATCCATTAACGCCATGGCTTCTACCTTGTCTTGTGTCGCATCTGGCTCAACGCTAATCTTGCCCCTTAGTTTTCCGTTCACCTGTACCATCAGCTCAATGGAGTCCCGCTTTAACGCTAACTCATCGACTTTTGGCCAACTGGCACTGGCTAGCAGCCCTTCACCACCCAAGGCTTGATACATGACCTCGGTAATATGTGGCGCAACGGGGGCTAACATTAAGGTTAAGATCATCAAGCCTTCCTGCAACACAGCCCGACTTTGAGCACTGTCACTATTATGGCGCGACAGCGTATTCGACAACTCCATACACGAAGCAATCGCCGTGTTAAAGGATTGACGACGCCCCCAGTCATCGGTCACTTTGGCGAGGGTTTCATGGGTTTTACGGCGCACCGCTTTGTCTTCGTCAGAAAGTGTCGAGACATCTAAGTCAATCACCGCACCTTGCTCAACATGACTTTGCACCAAACGCCATACGCGGTTTAAGAAGCGTGAAGCCCCTTCAACACCCGCATCCGACCATTCCAGTGACTGTTCTGGTGGTGCTGCAAACATCATAAACAAACGCGCCGTGTCTGCGCCATATTGATCGATCAACGCCTGCGGATCAACGCCGTTATTTTTTGATTTCGACATTTTTTCCGTACCGCCAATCTCAACGGGCAGACCATCCGATTTAAGAATCGCCTTCAGCGGCTTACCCTTTTCATCAGTTTCCAATTGAACATCGGCAGGATTAAACCATTGCTTACGCCCATCCTCTCTCATACGATAATAGGTATCGGCAATCACCATGCCTTGAGTTAGCAACCGCTTAAAGGGCTCATCCGTTTTAACCAAACCTTCATCGCGCATTAACTTATGGAAAAAGCGCGCATAAAGTAAATGTAAAATCGCATGCTCAATACCACCAATGTATTGATCAACTGGCAACCAATGATCGGCACGCTCATCCAGCATTTTTTCTTGATTATCAGGGCAGGCGTAACGTGCGTAATACCAACTCGATTCAAAGAAGGTATCAAAGGTATCGGTTTCACGTTTGGCTGCGCCACCACATTTTGGGCAAGTACAGTGAGTGAAACTCTCTAACTGAGTTAACGGTGAAGCACCACCATCTGGAATCACATCTTCAGGCAGCGTGACTGGCAACTGATCTTCTAGTACAGGCACAACACCACAGTCAGGACAATAAATAACTGGAATCGGACAACCCCAATAACGCTGACGTGACATACCCCAGTCGCGCAAACGATAGTTAATCGTTTTCTTACCCAGCTCTTTAATTTCTAAAGCTTTTGCGATTGCTTCGAAGGCATCATCAAAATTCATTCCATCGAATGAACCCGAATGGATAAGCTGACCTTTTTCGGTCATGGCTTCGGCACTAATATCTGGCTCTGCACCATCGACGCTAATCACAGCCTTCATCGGCAACTGATACTGCTTTGCAAACTCCCAGTCGCGTTGATCGTGCGCTGGCACACTCATGACTGCACCCGTACCATATCCCATTAGGACAAAGTTAGCTACCCATACAGGAATTGATTCACCCGTAATCGGATGCGTGACGCGCAACCCCGTATCTATGCCTTTCTTTTCCATGGTTTCGATAACGGCTTCCGATGTTCCTGTCTGCGTGCACTCGTGAATAAAGTTTACTAATTCAGGGCGTGAAGCCGCCGCTTGTTTGGCTAAAGGGTGTTCAGCAGCAATCGCCACATAGGTCACGCCCATCAGTGTGTCGGGACGCGTGGTAAAAACTTTAAGTTTTTGTAAACCATCATCAGACAATGGAAAGTCAATTTCCAACCCTTGCGAACGACCAATCCAGTTGCGTTGCATGGTCTTCACTTGTTCTGGCCATTCGGTCAAGGTGTCTAAATCATCGAGCAGTTCATCAGCGTAGGCCGTAATTTTAAGAAACCATTGGGCAATTTCTTTACGCTCAACCAGAGCACCTGAACGCCAGCCACGACCATCAATAACCTGCTCATTCGCCAATACCGTGTTGTCAACAGGATCCCAGTTAACCACCGATAGACGGCGATACACCAAGCCTTTCTTGTAGAGTTGCAAGAAAAACCATTGCTCCCACTTGTAATAATCTGGCGAACAAGTCGCCAACTCGCGCGACCAGTCGTAACCTAAGCCCAAAGACTTAAGCTGATTACGCATATAGTCAATATTACTGTAAGTCCAAGCGGCTGGCGCTACCTTATTGGCAATGGCGGCATTTTCAGCTGGCAAACCGAATGCATCCCATCCCATAGGTTGTAATACGTTTTTACCCAGCATACGCATGTAACGTGCAATCACATCACCAATGGTGTAATTGCGCACATGTCCCATATGTAAACGACCAGAAGGATAAGGAAACATCGATAAACAATAGAATTTTTCTTTATCTGGATTTTCTACTGCTTGAAAGACATTGGCATCATGCCATTGTTGTTGAATACGACTTTCAATTTCCTTGGGACTATACACAGAATCCATGAGACACGCCTAAAGATTAAACAAGGCTATTATTATGCTATAAAGAAACCTAATAAGGCTAGTGGATTGGCTAGGAAATGGGAAAATAAGACACGAAAGTGATGAAAAAAGATACGAGCTTAAACAAAAAGCCAAGAAAGAATAAAAAAAGTAAAACGGTCACCCTTAAGGCGGAGCTTCTGCTGCCATATCAGCGATATTGCCTTCTTTCTCTGGTACCGAAAGCTTGGTACGCGGCAAATTAGGCACGTAACTTTCCATTTTCTGGTTGGGTACGCTAATCACGCGAAAAAAGGTTTCATTGGGCTGTGCAAAATGCAAGACCTCACGAGCTTGAGTTTCAATCGCATCAGTATGATTTTGCAAATCCAAAACCAAGTTTTTTAATGATTCATTACTCGTCTCAAGTTGTTTCATATGAGCTTGCGCTAGCGCAAGCTCATTTTTCAGCCGCAACCACTCACTGATACCTCCATCAGGAGACCAGAGTCGATACTGAAGCCACATGATGGCCAGTACAAAAACAACAAAGAGTTTTTTCATGCTATTAACAGAAATTATAATGCCCCATATGGGGCATTATAAGGGTCAGAGTTAACGTAATTAATGTTTAAACGCAGACACGCCTGGATAAACAGCGTCTGCACCCAGCATTTCTTCGATACGTAACAGTTGATTGTACTTAGCGACGCGATCTGAGCGCGACATAGAACCCGTTTTAATTTGACCCACACCAGTAGCAACCGCTAAATCAGCAATGGTCGTGTCTTCTGTTTCACCTGAACGGTGAGACATTACCGCCGTGTAACCCGCTGCTTTTGCCATGGCAATCGCATCAAAAGTTTCAGTCAAAGAACCAATTTGGTTTACTTTAATTAAAATAGAGTTAGCGATACCTTTGTCGATACCTTCTTTCAAAATTTTGCTGTTGGTTACGAATAAATCATCACCAACCAACTGAATTTTCTTGCCTAACTTTTCAGTCATGAGTTTCCAGCCAGCCCAATCTTCTTCAGCCATACCATCTTCAATAGAAATAACGGGATACTTATCACACCAAGCGGCAAAGTAGTCCACCATTTCCTGCGAAGTCATACTGCGATTTTCAGACGTGAGCACGTATTTACCATCATGATAAAATTCACTGGCTGCGGCATCAATCGCGATCATGATGTCTTTACCCGCTTCAAAACCAGCCGCTTTAATGGCTTCTAAAATCACCGTAATCGCTTCTTCATTAGAAGCCAAATCAGGCGCAAAACCACCCTCATCACCCACTGCGGTATTTAAGCCTTTATCATGTAATACTTTTTTCAAGGCATGAAACACTTGCGCGCCATAGCGTACTGCTTCTTTGAATGAAGGTGCGCCAACAGGCACAATCATAAACTCTTGCATATCCACGCTATTATCCGCATGAGCGCCACCATTGATGATGTTCATCATCGGCACAGGCATACGGAAAGTGTCAGTTTGAACATATTTAAATAATGGCAGACCTTTTGATTTAGCCGCAGCATGAGCTACCGCCATTGAAACCGCTAAAATGGCGTTAGCACCCAAGTTTGCTTTATTGGCATCACCATCCAGTTTAATCATTGCTGCATCAATCGCAGCTTGGTTGGTGGCATCTTGACCTACCAAAATTTGAGCAATTTTAGTATTTATATTGTTAACTGCTGTCAAAACACCTTTACCACCAAAACGAGCTTTATCATTGTCACGCAACTCCAAGGCTTCGCGTTTACCCGTAGAAGCACCTGATGGCACAGCGGCACGACCAAAACTTCCATCAACTAAAGTAACATCCACTTCCACTGTTGGATTACCGCGAGAATCGATCACTTCACGAGCCCAGATACGCTGAATATTGCTCATTTATTTAACTCCTAAAACAATTTATTACTTTATAAAATAATCAAAAAAATAGGCAAGTACTACTTGCCCATTAATTCATGCTCAATAAAACCAGCCTGTTTCACCACCGAATCCAGTGCTTTCATGGTCGCCAAAACGGGTTGTAATTTGGCTAAAGGCCACATATTCGGACCATCCGAGAGTGCTTTAGCAGGATCAGGATGGGTTTCCATAAAGATACCTGACACACCCGTGGCAATCGCGGCACGCGCCAGCGGTGCAACAAACTCACGTTGCCCACCTGATGCTGAACCTAAGCCACCAGGTTGCTGAACCGAATGGGTGGCATCATAAACAACGGGGCAGCCTGTATCGCGCATAATGACCAAAGAGCGCATATCCGACACCAGTGTGTTATAACCGAAAGAAACACCGCGCTCACAGACCATAATCTGCTGATTACCTGCTTCGTGACATTTTTGCACCACGTTATTCATGTCCCAAGGTGCCATAAACTGACCTTTTTTGACATTAATTGGCTTGCCCGCACTCGCAACCGCTTGAATGAAATTGGTTTGACGCGCTAAAAAAGCGGGTGTTTGTAATACATCGACAATTTCAGCGACTTCATCAAAAGGGGTATCTTCATGTACATCGGTTAATACAGGCACACCGATTTCACGCTTAACCTTGTCTAAAATGCGCAGCCCTTCTGCTAATCCTAAGCCACGAAAACTGGTTGTGGATGAACGATTGGCTTTGTCGAATGAAGATTTGAAGATAAAGTTAATACTCAAGTCTTCAGTCATACGCTTCAAGGTTTCAGCCGTATTCATCGCCAAGGCTTCATTTTCGATCACACAAGGACCTGCAATCAAAAAGAAGGGTTGGTCGATACCAACATCAAAACCACAAAGTTTCATGCTATATTCCTTGTTGATGATTTAAGAGCGGCTTGAATAAATGCCGAGAACAAGGGGTGACCATTACGCGGCGTCGAGGTAAACTCAGGATGGAACTGACAAGCAAAGAACCATGGATGCACTGAAGTTGGCAATTCAACCGTTTCAACCAAGCCGCCTTCGGCAGAGCGCCCGCCGATTACTAAACCCGCATCATTCAGACGTGGAATATAATGGTCATTCACTTCATAGCGATGACGATGGCGCTCCCAAATAACCGCTTTACCATAAATCGCTTGGGCTAGTGAGCCATCTTCTAGTACAGCAGCTTGCGAACCCAAGCGCATGGTACCACCTAAGTCAACATCCTCGGTACGCGCTTGCACTTTACCATCGGGATCTACCCATTCAGTAATCATGGCAACGACAGGATGACGCGCTTTAGGACGGAATTCTGTGCTATGCGCTTCGGGCAGTTTAGCAAGGTTACGCGCTGCTTCAATCACCGCAACTTGCATACCTAAGCAAATACCTAAATAGGGAATTTTATTCTCACGAGCATAGGTAACGGCCAAAATTTTGCCTTCGACACCACGCTCACCAAAACCACCGGGCACCAAAATGGCATCATGATGTTCAAGCAGTGCTGTGCCTTCGGTTTCTAAACGCTCAGAATCGATATAGGTAATATCGACTTTTGATTTAGCGTGAATGCCTGCGTGCAACAAAGACTCGTTCAATGATTTGTAGGCTTCAGTTAATTCAACATATTTACCCACTAAGGCAATGCGAACACGATGTTCAGGGTTAGCAATGGCCTTAACCACCGCATCCCAATCCGCTAAATCTGCTGGCGGCACATCCAAACGCAACTGTTCGCATACTACCTGGTCGAAGCCTTGGTCATGCAACATGCGAGGAACCGCATAAATGCTTGGTGCATCGAGTGAATTGATAACCGCTTTTTCTGACACACTGGTAAAAAGCGCAATTTTACGTTTGTCGCTGTCAGAAATGGGACGATCAGAGCGACACAAAAGCACATCTGGCTGAATACCAATGGAGCGGAGTTGTTGTACTGAATGCTGGGTCGGCTTAGTTTTTAACTCACCCGCGGTAGCAATATAAGGTAGTAGGGTTAGATGCACAAAAAGTGCATTCTCACGCCCTAACTCAACACCCATTTGACGAATAGCTTCCATGAAAGGTAAAGATTCAATATCACCTACGGTACCGCCCACTTCTACAATGGCAACATCTATGTCTTGAGCAACTAAATGAATGCGACGCTTAATCTCGTCAGTAATATGAGGAATAACTTGCACCGTACCACCTAGGTAATCTCCACGGCGCTCTTTGCGAATCACAGAATCGTAAACCTGACCTGTTGAAAAACTGTTATTGCGCCCCATACGACGGTCAATAAAGCGCTCGTAATGCCCTAAATCCAAGTCAGTTTCAGCGCCGTCGTCGGTGACAAACACTTCACCATGCTGCATCGGACTCATGGTGCCGGGATCGACGTTGATGTAAGGATCCATTTTTAACATGGTCACTTTTAATCCACGAGCCGCTAAAGCCGCTCCTAACGAAGCCGCTGCAATTCCCTTTCCTAGCGAGGAAACAACACCACCAGTCACAAATACAAACTTAGCCATGACATTCACTTATAAGCACATAAAAATTTTTAACATTATAGCAAATTTCACCGCTGTTGGATACGGCAAAATGGCGCGTAATTAAGCCAAAAATAATGAATAAGCCGGATTATCGTTTTCTGGGGTATAGGGATAGCCAAGCTGTTCCAGAAAGGCATTAAAGGTAGGCAATTCTCTTTCTGGTACTTGAATTCCTGCCAATACGGTTCCTTCGGCAGCACCATGATTGCGGTAATGAAACAGACTAATATTCCAACCTGATGACATCGAAGATAAAAAAGCTAACAAGGCACCAGGACGTTCAGGAAACTCAAAGCGCACGAGTTGCTCATCCAGTTTCCTTCCGCCCACCCCACCAATCATATGGCGCAAATGCAATTTCGCCATTTCATTGACAGAGAGATCTACTGTCGCAAACCCAGCATCTACCAATTCATTAATAATAGCCACCTTTTCACTTTGCCCATTATGCAAACGAATACCCACAAAAACCTGTGCATGTTTGGCATCAGCATAACGATAATTAAACTCAGTAATGACGCGTTTATTACCAAGCAATCGACAAAACTGCAAGAAACTGCCAGGTCGTTCGGGAATGGTGACAGCAAGTAACGTTTCAGTGCCTTCACCAATTTCTGTGCGCTCGGCAATGTAACGCAGCCGATCAAAATTCATATTAGCACCACTAACAATCGCTACTAACGACTCATCTTGCCAACCTTTTTCCAAAGCATATTTTTTTAATCCCGCAACAGCTAATGCACCAGCAGGCTCAGCTATTGAACGAGTATCTTCAAACACCTCTTTAATAGCCGCACACATTTCATCCGTGGTTACGGTCACCATGGCATCCACATAGTGCTGTGCCACCATAAAAGGACGCTCTCCCACCTGTGCCACCGCCACGCCGTCGGCAAAAATACCTACTTGCGGCAAAACAACCCGTTCACCTGCTTCAAGTGCTGCTTTCATACAAGCCGCATCTTCTGGCTCAACCCCAATCACCAAGGTTTCGGGATGAATAGACTTAATCACCGCCGCCACACCAGCAATAATGCCACCGCCACCAACAGGTACAAATACCGCTTTCATCGGTTCTGTATGTTGACGAATCAGCTCTAAAGCGATGGTTCCTTGCCCAGCAATCACTTCCCAATCATCGTAAGGGTGAATGAAGGTAGCACCCGTTTGACTGACTAAATGCTGCGCGTATTCAGCGGCCTGATTAAAGTTATCGCCATGCAACACAACCTCACCACCCAAACGACGCACCGATTCCACTTTAATGCTGGGTGTGGTTTGCGGCATGACAATCGTTGCTTTCATGGCTAATTTTCTGGCAGCCAAAGCTACTCCCTGCGCATGATTACCCGCCGATGCCGCAATCACACCATTGTCGCGCTCTTGTTGAGACAAGTTCAACATACGATTGTAAGCACCGCGCAATTTAAAGGAAAAAACGGGTTGTAAATCTTCACGTTTTAAGGCTACACGATTGCCACATTTACTTGATAAACGTGATGCATAGTTTAAGGGACTTTCTTGAGCGACATCATAAACGGGCGCGCGCAAAACCATTTTTAACAAACGTTGGGGCATGAAACTATCCGACAGGTAAATTGCTCTACAGTTTAGCAGATGACACAGATTTGCGCATGGGTGCGACAATTTGTCGCATTCCGCATTAAATAAGATTCATCTAATATAGTTGGTCATAATCCTTACCTCTATGGACATTGACATGACTAAAACTACCTTGGCTGTTGCCATCGCTGTGGCTTTCTCTCCCGTTGTTTACGCCAACACACTTGGCACTGTTGTGGTAACTGATGATGCCCTTCCTATGGCCAGCGATAGTCGCACTGCTGAAAGCTTTCGCTTAACCGCCAAGCAAGAAGGTGGTGAAATTTTACGCAACACGCTAGGTGTTGACGCTTCTCGCATG
This sequence comes from uncultured Francisella sp., assembly GCA_964416645.1. Lineage (GTDB taxonomy): Bacteria > Pseudomonadota > Gammaproteobacteria > Thiomicrospirales > Thiomicrospiraceae. Next base: position 30,270 of record CAYQEZ010000016.1, read on the forward strand.
GGTGGTCATGGGCTTGATCCCAACATTCGAGGTCAAAGCCAAACGCAATTAAATGTTATTTTAGATGACGCTTACCTGCATGGTGGTTGCCCCAACCGCATGGATCCACCGACGTCATTCGCAAACATTGAAATCTATGACAGCGTGCGCGTTATTCAAGGGGTTGAAACCCTACAGTATGGTAGTGGCGGTACTGGCGGAACCATCCTGTTTGAACGCAGCATTCCTGCAATGGGTACTCATGGAAAAATTGAAGTGGGTGCTGGAAGCAATGCTTACAAAAGTTCAGCCAATGCCGAAATTTCAACGCGTGGCGAGTTAGGTTATGTTCGTGCCTTTGCCATCAATAAAGATGGTAGCAATTACAAAGACGGTAACGGCAACACCGTTCGTGCCAGCTACAGCACCGAGCATCATGGCGTTATTGCTGGCTTAACACCCAAAGCGGGCGAGCGCATTGAAATGAGCGCTGAAAAAATCGTTACACACAACGCACTGTTTCAGGGTTCTAGCATGGATGCGCCTTATGATGAAATGAACATCATGCGTTTGAAATATCGTAGCAGCAACGGTTTTGGTTTTGTTGATGGCATTAAAGCCGACTTATCTTACGCCGCTGACGAACATTTAATGGATAACTATAGCCTAGCAAGCGCCTACCCAGCAGGCACGCGTGCGTTATTCAATCCCGTCGTCGCCAATGACAGAAGAATGAAATCTCCTACGACATCAAACACACTTTCTGGAAAGTTGGCGCTCACCAGTAAACTGTCGGCAAATACCAGCATTGATTACGGACTAAATTTGCAAAATGTTGACCGCCGTGCAGACTTAATTAAAGTTGCTAACAACATGAATATGTCTTTTAACTGGCCAAACGTCAGCACGGATAGAATCGGTATGTTCGCCGAAGTACTGCACAAATTAACTCATGATAGCCGTGTTAAAGCTGGGGTACGTTTCGATAAAGTAACCGCTGAAGCCGATTTATTGAATACTAAACCCAATATGATGCCAACAACTATTACTGCGGCGCAAATGTATGACCGCGTTTACGGCTATAAAGGTGATGGCAAAATCAATGAAGACCATTGGAGTGCTTTAGCCCGTTACGAGTTAGACTTAGCAAAAGACTTAACCTGGTTTACTGGCGTTAGCCGCACCATGCGCACAGCAGATGAAACAGAACGTTTCTTTGCCAACGGCAACAGTCTTAATGCTAACGGTGGCTTCAATACTGCCAACAGCTCAGCATGGGTTGGTAATCCTAATCTAAATCCAGAAAAACATCTTCAAATTGATACTGGGTTAAGCAAGCAAACAGAATACTTCGGTTGGCGAGCTACCGTATTCTATGACGCCGTGCAAGACTACATTCTGCGTGATCGCTTAACGGTAACTAATGGCAGAATTACCAGCTACCGTAATGTTAACGCCACACTTTATGGCGCTCAACTAGAAGGCTACACAGGCTTTGCGTGGAACACCCAATTAGCTGGCGGGTTAAGCTATGTTAGCAGCCATAATGACAGTGACAATCGTAATATTGCACAAACACCCCCTTTATCGGGTTATGTTGCCTTAAACAAACAAGCGGGTGATTTAGGCATGGGAGCGCGTTTCCGCTTCCAAGATCAACAAAGTGCCATTGATACACTCAGTGGACTGGATACACAAAAAACACCCGCTTGGTCGGTGTTAGACCTCTATGGTAGTTACCGCATTAATAAAACGGTTAAAGTCATGGCGGGTTTAGATAATGTATTTGACCATGCTTACTTTCAGCATGTAGGACGAACCGATAGTCTAACGGGCAATACCATTAATTTGTATGAACCCGGTCGCTCTGCTTGGGTTAAACTATCTGCTAAGTTTTAATTAAGTTAGCGAGTGGTCATGAAAAATAGCTATCTGGGTGCCATTGCAGCGGTTATTGCAGTAAGTGTATTGCTCATTATTCCTCCTTGGACAAATGATGATGCAACGAATGAGCAAGCCATCGCTCACTTTGTAAGCGATGAAAAGCCCACTGGCGGCAACTTTACGCTGATGGGAACAAATGGCAAACTCAGTTTGACCGACTTCTCTGGCAAAGTGGTGTTGCTCTATTTTGGTTACACCACGTGCCCCGATATTTGTCCGACCAACTTGGGCCACTTGGCTTCAGCGATGAATCAACTCATTGCTGATGAACAAGCCAGGGTACAAGTGCTGATGATTACGGTTGATCCTGAACGAGACGATCAAGCAAAATTGGATATTTATTTGCCCTACTTTCACCCTAGCTTTAAAGGGCTAACAGGGACACCTAAACAAATCGCTCAAGTAGCCAAACAATATGGTGCGGTATATCAAAAGGCATCGATTGGAGAAGGTGCCTTGGGTTATGCTGTAGACCATTCAGCTTTTACTTACCTGATTAATCAACAAGGCGTTTTGGTCAGTCAACTACCGCATGACACTTCTGGTGAAGAGTTTGTGGTCGCCATTCGCTCTTTACTAAAGTGAATGAAACATTCTAAATTAAAGGATAGTGCTTATGAAACTCAATCTATTATCGATTAGCCTACTTATGTCGCTCAGCTTAGGCGTTCAAGCCGCTGTCAGTGAGCAAATTACGGTTAAAGACGGCTTTGTACGCGAAGTACCACCGAATCAAACCATTTCGGCCGCTTTTATGACCATTCAAAATAATGACATGAGTGATCATAAAGTGGTTAGTGCCAGCTCTCCAGCGACCAAAATTGTCGAATTACATACCCATACGCACGAAAACGGCATGATGAAAATGCGTCAAATTCCACAAATCGACCTGCCCGCTGGCAGTGATGTGATGCTGAAACCAGGCGGACTTCACATTATGTTAATCGATCTAACAGCGCCTTTATCATCAGAAAAAATGGTACCTGTTACCCTTAAATTTGAAGATGCTAGTGAAAAAACCGTGGAATTACCTGTTAAATCGGTTAAACCTATGGGTAATATGGGGCAAATGAAGCATTAACTAGCGTTAAATATGAAATGAGTTATCTCTAGAAAACAACCAAAGATAACAGGTTTTTACACAGTCTCTAACCCTTTTTTATTAGGTGACTAATCCTGGTTGCAACATTGCCCGCAACCACAGCGATAGGTTAAAATGGTTGATCACGTCATCAATTTTTCGGAAAGTTAGTTACTATGTTTCAACCGTCGCGCCGTATGCTGGTTACCAGTGCTCTACCCTATGCCAATGGTCCAATTCATTTAGGTCATATGGTGGAATATATCCAAACGGATATTTGGGTACGCTTCCAAAAATTGATGGGGAGTAACTGTGTTTATGTCTGTGCCGATGATGCTCATGGCACACCGATTATGCTACGCGCTCAAAATGAAGGCATTAGCCCCGAAGCGCTAATCGGTCGTATTTGGCAAGAGCACACACGCGATTTTACTGGTTTTGGTATTAATTTTGACCATTACCATAGCACCCATTCCGAGGAAAATAAATCGCTGGCACAGGGCATTTACCTTAAATTGCGGGATGCCGGCTTAATCAGTGAAAAAGATATTGAACAAGCTTACGATCCTGAAAAAGGCATGTTTCTGCCCGACCGTTTTGTTAAAGGCGAATGCCCGAAATGTGGCGCTCACGATCAGTATGGTGACAGTTGTGAAAGCTGTGGCGCGACCTACAGCCCATTAGACATGAAAAACCCTATATCCACCATCACGGGCGCAACACCTGTGGCTAAAACCTCGCGTCACTACTTTTTTGAACTGCCTAAATTACAAGAGTGGCTATCTGATTGGATTCGTAGCGAAGGTCGTCTACCCAGTCAATTAGTCAACAAGCTAGATGAATGGTTTGAAAGTGACTTACAACCTTGGGATATTTCTCGTGATGCGCCCTACTTCGGTTTTGAAATTCCCGATACCGTCGATAAGTTTTTCTATGTCTGGTTAGACGCACCCATTGGTTACATGGGCAGCTTTAAGGCCTATTGCGAAAAAACGGGCATCAACTTCGATGATTATTGGAAAGCTGACAGTGACGTTGAACTTTATCATTTTATTGGCAAAGACATTGTTTACTTCCACACGCTATTCTGGCCATCGATGTTGCACGCTGCGGGTTATCGCACGCCAACCGCTGTATTCGCTCATGGTTTCTTGACGGTAAATGGACAAAAAATGTCTAAGTCACGCGGCACTTTTATTACCGCTGAAGCTTATTTGAATCACTTGCCGCCCCAAGCCCTGCGTTATTACTTCGCCGCTAAATTGTCGAGTCGTGTCGAAGACATCGATTTAAGTATGGAAGACTTTGTACAGCGCGTTAATAGCGATTTGGTGGGTAAGCTGGTGAATATTGCCAGTCGTTGCGCTGGTTTTATTCATAAGTTTTTTGATGGTAAACTCGCCACCCTCAACGCAGATCATGCGGCATTACTTGCCCCTTACCAACAAGCGAGCGAGTCGATTGCGCGCTTGTACGAACAGCGTGAGTTTGGTCAAGCGATGCGTGAAATTATGGCACTGGCTGACCAAGCCAATGCTTGGATTGCAGAAGTCGCGCCTTGGCAACAAGCGAAAGATGAAGCGCAGCGAAGTGCCTTGCATCAGTCGGCCAGTTTAGCGATTAACCTGTTCCGCACATTAATGGTTTACCTCAGCCCTGTACTACCAGAAATGGCACAGCAAGCACGCAGCTTTTTACAAGAAAGTGACTGGGATTGGCAAAGTGCTCAAACCC
>CAYQEZ010000016.1:35107-37730 GCA_964416645.1 uncultured Francisella sp.
CAAGCACGCAGCTTTTTACAAGAAAGTGACTGGGATTGGCAAAGTGCTCAAACCCCATTGCAAGATCACCGCATTGCCCCCTACGCCCCCCTATTTACGCGCATTGACCCCAAACACGTCGAGGCCATGATGACTGAAAACGCTCAAGCCGTTGCTGCGCAACCCCAACAAAAAGCAACCAATACCCCTGCTGTTACTGCGACAGTTCCATCGCCTGCGCCAACAACAACCGAATTCGTTGCAGAAGCCATTGGTGAAGAAATTGCCATTGAAGACTTCATGAAGTTAGATTTACGCGTCGCACGTATTGTTAAAGCAGAACATGTGCCTGAAGCGGATAAGCTGGTGAAATTGACTCTGGATATTGGTGTCGGCACACGTCAGGTATTTGCAGGCATTAAATCAGCCTTCAGCCCCGAGCAACTTGAAGGTCGCATGACGGTAATGGTCGCCAACTTGAAACCTCGTAAAATGCGCTTTGGCATGTCGGAAGGCATGGTACTGGCAGGCAGCGGTGACGGCGGTCTTTACTTACTCACCCCTGATTCGGGCGCACAACCTGGGATGCGTGTGAAGTAGAAATCCTAGGAAATCACAATAATGACTGTTGAAAGCAAATACCAGCTTGGCTTTATATCTGACGAAGCGATTTTTGAGCATGTTAAGGCAACAGTTCTTAAATATCGTTTCAATATTGATTTAGCTGATTTTAGTCATAATCTTGTTGATCCAATCAAGCTAACATTTGATGCTAAGGTCTACAAGAGAAAAGTAGAAACGGTTATTGAAGATGAGGTCTTTCGTCAAATAGACAAAAGTAATACGAACCATATTGGCTACTTTCATCAACACATCTTTAATCTGTTGGGAAATGATTGGTATTGCCCTGAAGAAGGCTACGATGTCGCGAATGAACAATTGCATATTTATGTCGAAATGAAAAACAAGCATAACACGATGAACTCATCATCTTCTCAGAAAACCTATATGCGCATGCAAAACACTATGTTATTAGACGCAAATGCGACCTGTTTTTTAGTCGAAGTGATTGCTCAAGCTAGTCAAAATCGCGTTTGGAGAGTTACCGTTGATAAACAACCGATGGCAAACGAGCGTATTCGTCGTGTTTCAATCGACAAATTTTATGAAATTGTTACGGGTGACTCACTAGCCTTTAAAAAACTATGTGAAACATTGCCAACGATTATTGAAGACGTTGTGTTGTCACTTAAGAAAAATAAAGCATCCAATACCGTGATTAAAGAGCTTAAAGCTATCGATGAAAACCTATTAAAAAGCGTTTATCTGTTATCTTTTGCACGTTATGAAGGTTTCGATGACTTCACAGTCTAACCCTATTGACAACGACCTAATTCATGCCGATTTATTGGCGGATATTACGTCTGTATCAAAAACAACCGTTACTAAATGGGCTAAAAGTGGTAGGATCAATCCTGTACAAAAAAACGGTCAATCATTTTATCGTTTAAGCGAATTAAGTGCTTTTCCGACCGTTAAGGCTATGCTAGATTCGACTTGGGATGAAGATCTTAACATTCGACCTGTTAGAAATTTTACATCCATAGAATTGTTTGCGGGTGCTGGTGGCTTGGCAATTGGCTTAGAAAAAGCGGGATTTGAAGCCATCGCGCTGAATGAGCTTGATAAGCACGCCTGTAATAGCCTGCGTACTAATCGCCCTAATTGGCATGTTTTAGAAGGTGATATTAGCAAGATTGATTTTACGCCTTTTAAGGGTATCGACTTTCTTTCTGGCGGTTTTCCCTGTCAGGCATTTAGTTATGCAGGCAAACAATTAGGCTTTGAAGATGCACGTGGTACATTATTCTTTGAGTTCGCGCGTGCCATTAAAGAAACACAACCCAAGGTGTTTTTAGGGGAAAATGTTCGAGGACTTCTTGACCATGATGATGGAAAAACAATGGCTGCTATTAAATCGGTTATTGCAGAACTTGGTTATACCTTAATTGAGCCGAAAGTGCTCAAAGCCATATTTTATCAAGTACCACAAAAACGCGAACGCATTATGCTGGTTGGGATTCGCAATGACCTTGTAAAATATGCTCAATTTTCATGGCCCAGCCCCTACAAACGCATTATGACATTGAAAGATGCGCTCAAAGCAGGTGATCTTTACCCTGTTGATGTACCCGAATCACAAGGACAAACCTACCCCAAACGCAAAGCAGAAATTATGGCATTAATTCCTGAAGGGGGTTATTGGCGAGACCTGCCCGATGATTTGCAGCGTGAGTATATGCAAGGAAGCTATCATTTAGAAGGCGGCAAAACAGGAATGGCGAGACGTCTAGCCTACGACTTACCCAGTTTAACTTTGACATGCGCACCTGCACAAAAGCAAACCGAACGCTGCCATCCAACTGAAAATCGTCCTCTGACGGTACGTGAATATGCTCGCATTCAAACATTTCCTGACGATTGGAAGTTTTGTGGACCAATATCTGCGCAATACAAACAAATCGGCAATGCCGTACCTGTTAATTTAGGTTATGCAATGGGAAGAAGTTTAATTTCATTATTAAACAGTATCGAAAACCCTTTTGAAACTAATGCAGCAAACAATCCGTTTGACTACAATAAT
>CAYQEZ010000017.1:0-36635 GCA_964416645.1 uncultured Francisella sp.
AAATCAGATAAGCCATCACCGCTAGGGTAATAATGCCTGCTCGAATAGCGGAACGTTTAAGAATATCGCGATTCATCTGAACTCCTTAAGTGGCTTACTTAATCGCCGGCAAACCACCAATATAACCGATGTTAGCATCGAACTTATCGATTTTAGTTAATGACTCTGCCACGACACCACTATCATTTTCACTAGGCTTCCAATCACCATGATGTTGAGAGTTGCTCATAATGTAGGCATGACCATTGATAGTATCGACAACTTGCAAACCTGTCGCTTCCGCACCAACTGGCACACTTAAAATACGTGTCAACTTCTTTGTATCAACGTTATAAGCCCAAACGAAGTTATTAACATGCGAAGCTGAGTCTTCACCAATGAACAAGGTTCGCATACGATCAGAGAAAAAGACGTTATCGGTATTAGCAACCTTGTTCGGGTTTGCTGTGTTACCTAGGGCATCACGCGCAATATCTTCGCCCAACAAAGCTGGTTCAACAAACATGCGTGTCGCCACATAATCTGAATCAATGGTATTTCCCGCTATGTCTTTTTGACCTGACTGTGCTACCAAGGTAAAGGTCGCACCTGCGCTAATCTTGGGTAATTGAATGTGATCCGTTGGCGCAGCTGGATTAGCTAACATACCACCATCTAAGTAAGAAATCGCCATGTAGAGTTTTTTATCTTTGGCGTTAACGGCAATACCTTCCATTTTATTGAACTCAACTGTTGCTCCTAACAAAGCTGCAGCACGACGAGACTCTAAGAAAGCAGCAGCCGTCTCCATACCTGGCTTAATCGTTAAACACTCATCAGCTGAAGAACCCGCTCTGATGCGTGTACCACCAAAAGGGCATTGAGCATTTTCAACGGCATAATTATTAAAAATCGTATCGAAGGTGTTAGCATCAGCTAAGGCTTTAACTTGCGCATTAGAGGTGCTTTCACCCAATTTAATCCAAATTAAATTACCTTCACCACCCTTTTCAGCACTCACTTGCGTCCACTTAGCGGCATACAAACTACCGCCTTTACTTAAGTCTCCCGATACCTTAGCAACAAACATGAAGAAAGCCACGTTAGAACCGTCATCACCAAAGTAAACGGTTTTACCATCAGGCATCACCTTGCCCATTTCCCAAGTACCCCGACCAAGTCCATAATGCTTGATGGGAGTTGCTTTGCCACCTTTACCAACCACCACTTCGGTTAAATAACCGTACTGGTAAGGGCTAGCGTTAGCATTGCCATAAACCTTTTTCATCACCTCAACACCGCTTAATGTTTTAGCATAGCCTTTTTTCATATCCTGATTCAGCGGATTGTACTGTAAATCATAGTCTTCTTCCGAACCTAAATGCGTATTCCAAGGGGTTTGCGAGCCAAAACAGGGAATCCATAAACCACCGACACTAGAGAAGTTGATCGGTTCTTGACCTGTTGCCTTAAGCATACCTGTTTTTGCGTCTTGTTTAACTTGCGTTAAGGTCATGCTCATCGGTTGACGTGTCTTGACGCGAGAGCCATCACTATTGAGCCAATCGTACTCATAATGAGTCACCAAATACAGCTTACCCGCTATATTCAACAAGCTATTAGCATCGGGTGTTTCGGCAATAACAGGTTGACCTAAATGATCTATTAAGGGTTGCATCTGAGCGTTAAACAACTGACCAGCCGCATAACGACCTATCTTGTCTTTCACACCGAATAATTTGTGATAAGTTAATGGGAAATCTTTTGTTGCACCGTCAGCATAAGTCACTGTCGCTACCGAAGTGGTATAAGTACTGGCCATTTGTTCAACAGTCACTGGAGCAGGAGTTTCACTAAATGAAACAGCAACGACCGAGGCTTCAGTTGCAGAGGCAACTGAAGCAAATAGACCACAAACCCAGGTAATGAATAAAAATAAAGGACGTTTCATAACAGACAACATAACAACATTCCCAACAAGGTAAATGTTGTTAGCATAAAACATTGTCATGACACTTAGATGACAAAGAGCTTAATCAACCAACCACTCCCGTGGCTTCAAATACTCATTTAAGCGTGCTTCGGCGCTACCTGCTTCGGGCGTGTAATTGTATTTCCAAGTCACCAAAGGCGGCAATGACATTAAAATCGATTCGGTACGACCGCCCGTTTGCAAACCAAACAAGGTGCCTCGGTCGAACACTAGGTTAAACTCGACATAACGCCCGCGACGATACAACTGAAAGTCTTTTTCACGTTCGCCGTAAGGGGTATCTTTTCGTTTCGCTAAAATAGGTGCATAAGCATCAATATAAGCATTGCCAACCGATTGCGTTAAGCCAAAGCAATGTTCAAAACCACCCGCATTTAAGTCATCAAAAAACAATCCGCCGACACCTCGCGTTTCACCACGGTGTTTGAGATAAAAGTAATCATCGCACCACTTTTTGTAATCGGCATACACCTGCTCACCAAAAGGATCACAGGCATTGTTAGCGGTTTGATGCCAATGCACAATATCCTCATCAAAAGGATAGTAAGGCGTTAAATCGAAACCACCACCAAACCACCAAATGGCTTCTTGACCGTCGGCTTCAGCAATGAAAAAACGCACATTGGCATGAGACGTCGGCGCATAAGGGTTGCGAGGATGAATGACCAAACTCACGCCCATGGCATTAAAACGTCTGCCCGCCAACTCTGGACGATGCGCCGTGGCTGAGGCGGGCATGGCATCACCAAACACATGCGAAAAATTCACCCCCCCTTTTTCAATAACCGCGCCACCTTCCATCACGCGTGTGCGGCCACCACCCGCTTCACGCTGCCAGTTATCTTCGACGAACTTGCCGCCATCAATGGCTTCTAATCCCGCACAGATATTATCTTGTAGTGAAAGCAGCCAGGTTTTAACGGCTGCGAGTTGTTGTTGTGCATCAACCATTATTTAGAACCATGTAAGTACATATGAACAACTGAAGCAATCAATGCCCCTATTAATAACAACATGGCAATAATGTGCATGGTATCTATGTCCATTATAGTTTCTCCAACTTGTCTAATAATTTGAAAATCTTAGCTTGAATATACAACCAAGCAATGACCAGAATGACAATCGCTACCAGTGCTAGCCCTGATTTTACATCTTGTTGATCGTACAATACATACCAACCGACCAATGCAAACAGCGCCGCTATCATTAATGACCAAGCTGTTTTGTAAAAGCCGATTTCTTCTTTAACTCTATCGGTTTCAGACATAGCTTAACGACGACACTTATAAACGCCGAACCTCTGCTTGCCATCGCTCAAACGCTCTTCGCGCACAATGGTATCACCACCGACATCGGGGGCGCTGTTACGCGCCAAAATAACCAGTTCAGCATCAATTTTTTCTTGGCTACGGTCAATACCCACCACACTGTCTTTTACTGACACCACGGTAGCCCCTTTACGCTCGCAATTACCTGTAATGTCATAAATCGTGACCAAACGCACGTTTTCACCTTTTTCGGTAATGTTAACAAACGAACATCCCGACACTAATCCAACCAACGCGACAGAAAATAATAACTTTTTCATGATCTCATCCTTTATAAAAAATACCACAATACAAAGCAACCGAACACAATACGATACCAAGCAAAAGGCACAAAGGTATGACTGGCCACATAGCGCAACAAAGCTTTAACAGCAATCATAGCGGCAATAAACGACATGATAAAGCCAAGCGCAAACATCGGCAAATCGGCTAGACCAAATAAATGCCAATTTTTGTATACATCATAAGTGGTTGCCGCCATCATGGTCGGAATAGCCAAGAAAAATGAAAACTCCGTTGCAGCGGTTCGTGACAGACCAAAAATCAGCCCACCCATAATGGTTGCACCCGAACGAGAGGTACCGGGAATCAGCGCAAACGACTGAGCTGTACCCACTTTTAACGCATCTTTCCACGTCATGTCATCGACCGTTTGGATACGCGGTGGCACTTTGGTCATACGCTTTTCGACCAGCAGAATAATAATACCGCCAATAATTAAGGCAATGGCGACATTAATCGGACTCCACAGAAACTCCTTAATCGCACCATGAAACACCAATCCCAACACTGCAGCTGGCATAAAAGCAATCATTAAATTGGTGGTGAATCGCCAAGCCGCCGACTCCCTTCGCACTAAGCCTATGGTCACATCTTTGACTTTCTGACGATAGGCCCACATCACCGCCAACACGGCCGCTAATTGAATGGCAATTTCAAACACCTTGCCTTTCTCATCATTAAAATCGAGCATATCGCCAACAATAATGAGATGACCCGTGCTGGAAATGGGTAAAAACTCGGTTAAGCCTTCGATAATGCCCAGCAGAGCGGCTTTTAATAATAATACGATGTCCAATTCCATGTTAATGCGCCTGTCTGCTTGTTGTTGAAATTTTTACACCCGCTTTTTCTGACAGCATGGTTGCCTGCAATCCCGTCAGGGCAAAATGAATGAGCGCCAGATTGTCCGCTGGCTCTTCCAGCAACTCACTCACTTCAGTGCGCATCAGTTCCACCAATTCAACACGGCACTCGAACAATTCATGCTCACCTTCATCGGCTTCTTCGACCAGAAACAGTTCGCCCCGTTCATCACTGTCTTTTAACGCATAAAGCACGTGCATTTCCGCCCAAGCGCCATTGTCCATTTGCTTGCCCCAGCCTTCTTCTTGACGCTCAAAACCCAACACGAAACCCGCACACCAAGCAGCCACAACGGGTGAGTCTTCATCGTTATATGAGACTAGAGGCTGAAAATCTTCAATATCCGCTCTACGTAGGCTATGCACCACGCTGTTGTAGTGACGAATCAATAAATTACGCACTGCTTGTGTTTGTTCTTTACTTGAAAACTGCGCATCGCCCATCACCATCGGCATCCACTCACCAATGGCGGTCGATTTTGGACTCAAGGCGAGTGCGGCAAACAAGCCATCTACCGCATCAAGCGATAGAGGTAAACGCGCCTGAGCATCGGCTTCAGGCATGGAAGCCAATAACTGATCTAGGCTAGCGTCTAGCCACTCTAATTCGGCATCCGTGAGCGGATTCACCACCGCTTTTGCCGCCTTGGGCTTAATAAAGCTAGGCGTGGTTTGAGGTTTTGCTGATTTTTGCGACATGAAATTTACCTTATCGGTTGCTAATGTAATTGTCGATCGCTACCACCGCAGCAATCGCTAAAGGACTTACCACTACCGCAAGGGCAAAGATCGACCACCGTCTCAGGATGCAAGAGCTGATCACGCAAACTCATGACACACACTTCCAATAACTGTTCCCACTGCGCATTAGGGTCGAATTTACGGCGATAAGCATCTAGGGCATCAAAAGCGGCGGCACGCATTTGACGCGCCAACTGCACGGCTTCATCCTTCTCATTCTCGCCATCAACAACCGCGTAAAAACTGGCATCAACATCGGGAGGCAAGAGCGTTGACATACCCACCAGCAATTCAAGCATTAAGGCATCTTCTTCGCGTGGCATCGCCAGTTGCCAAGACTCCTGAGCAATGTTCACCCCAGCAATAAACCCATGACACCAATCAGCAACCCAGGGCTTTTCATTATCTGCTTGATACAAAAACACTGGCTCAAATTCGGGAGGCTGTTGCTGACGAATGACATGCTGCACACGATTAAAATGGCGCATTAACAGTGACAGTAACCGCTGTTCAACCGACGCATCGACATCAACCTCTTCTGCCAATACCCAACCAAGCCATTCAGTAGAACAGACCGCTTGCGGCGCTAAAGCTAAGGCGGTAAAAAAGCCATCCGCCATCGACAACGACATACCTTCTTCGGTATTGAGCTGAATCTGCTCCATGATTTCCGCCAACCATTCGAGTTCGGCTTCGCTCAGTGGCTGAATCATCGACGCACCCATTCACCCGTGCGCAGATCACGAATCGACGTGGGGCGCTCCAATCCACCCAACACGCCTTGCATCACACCCGCAAAACCTTCAGCTTGAAAAATTGCTTGTGCCTCAATCGCATCACGCAAAGGAGGTTGACCATGTAAGTTGGCACTGGTGGACACCAGCGCACCGCCAAAGGCATCGCACAAAGCGCGACTGGGTACATGATTTGTAATACGCACTGCAATCGAATCTCGGCCACCCGTCAGCCAAGCGGGTGTACTCTTAGCCGCTGGCACAATCCAAGTATGTGGACCTGGCCAAGTCGATAATAACTGCTGATGTTGCACTTCACTCAGCAAAGCAACATAAGGCGCTAACTGTTGCCAGTCACTGGCAATTAAAATAAGCCCCATCGCCGCTGGACGTTGTTTCAATTGCCAAATTCGCGCCACGGCTGCTTCATTCATTGGATCACAACCCAAGCCATAAACCGCTTCGGTGGGGTAAGCAATCACCGCCCCTGCATAGAGCGCCTGTGCCGCTTGTTCAATCGATAACAACCTATGCACCATTAGCCGACCAACTCAGGACACTGGTGTTGCAAATGCAACAACAACTGACGAAACACCGCTGGATCCTTCGTTTGCGTAAGCTCTCCTTCACGAGGAATCAGCTGATCGTGTAAGCGTGACAAGAAAAAACGTAAGGCGGCACGACGCACCATCATCGGCCAGGCACTGCGCTCGTCATCTGTCCAAGCACGCACACGCGCATAACCAGACAAGAAAGCCACAACGCGCTCGGTATCCAACCCATGATCATCGCGACGACACCAATCATTCATTGTCACCGCCACATCATACAGCCAAGCGCCATCACAGGCGTAGTACAAATCAATAATACCCGTTAACAACTCACCATCAAATAAGGCATTATCTAAGAATAAATCGGCATGAATCACGCCTTTAGGCAAGCTGGCAACATGAACCGCTTGTTGAGCATCAAGTTCCGCATCAATGAACGCCAGCGTATCGGCATCTGCCAACGAAGCGACTTTGACACGCATTGATTGCATCCAATCCAGATCACGATCATTCGCACGTTGCTGTGAAAAACCACGTCCACCTAAGTGAAACTGTGCCAAAGCCTTACCCATCACCGCACAATGTTCCACCGTCGCCACGTCCACCGACTTACCACGCAAACGCTGTACCAAAGAAGCGGGTTTACCACACAACAAGCGCAAATAGTGCCCATCTTTACCCGCTAACGGATGCGCGGTGGGTACACCTGCTTCCGACAACCAAGCCATCAGCTTCAAAAAATAACCCAAGGTTTCAATCGAATGTTGCTCGAACAGCGTCAGCACATAGCGACCACAGCTTGTATCGACAAAATAGTTGGTATTTTCAATACCCGCACTAATGCCTTCAAAAGCAATCAACTCACCCGCATCGAACTGCGTTAAATAATCGCGCAACTGCGCTTGTGTGACGGTGGTATAAACAGACATAGCGTGCATTCAAATGAAATGAAAAATTAGACTAATTTTACCACAGCCGAACACTGGGATGCAGGCTTTTAACCGATTAGCCACCTTGATAAAAAAGAGCATAACAAGGACTACTTACCAATACAAAACTCACCAAAAATACGCCCGAGCAAATCATCGGCACGGAAAGCACCCGTGATTTCACCCAAGGCTTCTTGTACCACACGCAATTCTTCTGCCAACAACTCACCCGCATTCGCTTGTGTCAGTTGTACATAACCGCTATCTAATGCCGACTTAGCCCGTGCCAGCGCATCACAATGACGCGCTCTGGCTAAAATCACGCCTTCTCCTAAATTCTGCATACCCAGCACATTCAGCAAATGATCACGTAAGACCTCTAGCCCATCACCCGTTTTAACCGACAAATAAACAGAAGTTGTGCCGCCTTCATCCTGACGAACCTCGGCACGTCCACCCACAGCATCTTGCTTATTCCACACCAAGGTAACGGGTAATTGTGGTGGCAACTTAGCCCGAAGTTGAGAGTCTGCCTCTGTCCAACCTTTACGACTGTCCACTAAGTAAAGTGCATAATCGGCTTGCGCAATGGCCTGCCAAGCACGCTCAATACCAATGCGTTCAACAGGATCATCGGTATCACGCAAGCCTGCGGTATCAATAATTTGAATCGGCAATCCATGGATAAGGATTTCTTCACGCAACACATCGCGTGTCGTACCAGCAATGTCAGTGACAATGGCGGTTTCTTGACGAGTTAGCGCGTTCAATAAACTTGATTTACCCGCATTCGGTTGACCCGCAATGACCAAACTAATGCCGTCACGCAAGCGCGCTCCTTGCTGTGCTTTCGCACTCAAACTGGCTAATTCGGCTTGAATGGCAACCAACCGCGACAAAACCACGCCATCACCCAAAAAATCGATTTCTTCTTCGGGGAAATCAATCGCCGCTTCCACGTACAAACGTAGCCGAATCACCGACTCGACCAAATCATGCACTTCTTGCGAAAACTGTCCCGACAAAGAGGATAAGGCACTTTTAGCGGCAATATCCGAGGTAGCAGCGATTAAATCCGCAATGGCTTCCGCTTGCGCCAAGTCTAACTTGTCGTTCAAAAAAGCACGCTCAGAAAACTCTCCTGGTCTGGCTAAACGCGCACCCAATTCACACACGCGCGCCAGCAACCACTGCATCACCACAGGGCCACCATGACCCTGCAGCTCCAGCACGTCTTCTCCCGTAAACGAATGCGGATTGGGGAAAAACAAGGCAATACCCACATCCAAGTGCTGACCATCTGCGGCTAAAAAAGGGGCATGATGCGCATAACGGGGTTTCGGCATAAAACCCAATATCGCCTGCGCGATAGCAGCAACCCCATCACCCGACACACGCACAATACCCACACCACCCCGACCAGGTGGTGTCGCAACCGCTGCAATAGTATCTGCCATAGTGGTTATCCTTTTGATTACTATCTACACACATATCGCTTAACCAGCGGCAAGGTCTCCAGATATCCACGAGAAAACACGGAGTGAGTCTGTAATTCTTGTGTTATCTCAATTTTAATGAGATATGTGATGCTGATATAACTTTGGTGGCAATGATGTTGCTGTCACATCAAATTTTAACGACGGCTCAATCCTTGAACTAGCATTGTGAATTCTAAAATTGAATTCCCAGCCTGCATTGAAGCTAATCGTTCTTGCATATTGTGAGCCATTATTTCTTCTGCTGCCTGTAATCTTATCTGGAAGCTTAA
Organism: uncultured Francisella sp.; assembly: GCA_964416645.1. Taxonomy (GTDB): domain Bacteria; phylum Pseudomonadota; class Gammaproteobacteria; order Thiomicrospirales; family Thiomicrospiraceae. The sequence goes on from CAYQEZ010000017.1 coordinate 9,169, forward strand.
TCTGGGGGATATTTAACGATTTATTGATATTGAAGCCTGTTATTTCAACACTTTTCGTTCTTGAAATTATCTTGTAAAAGTCATGCGACCCAATCAAATAACGAATAAAGTTCTCACACATGTGTGGGGATTCAGCACGTCGAACCTCGGCTTCAAAAGCATCTAATATTGGCCAATAGTAATCATTTGGCACGTCTGGCTGGTCACACCATAACGCAGTACCATTGCTTAAGTCTTTAATAGCTCTTAATTTTCCAAAAATATCACGTGCTGAATTTAAATATTGTTCACTACATCCTTGCTCATTAAGCCCCCATTTTTCTACAAAATTAACCTTGTCAGATAAGCGAGAATGCTTATACGCCGAATGGTTGGTTTTACATGAAATACCGAATATTTTAGCGCTTGAAGTAATGACAATATCTCTAACATCGCCATATTCTCCACGATCATCAGATAAAAAACAAAAACTTCCTGATGATACTGACTCTTTGTCTAGTACATGAGAAACAGCTAGTCGTGCATTTTTTAAGAATAGAGTCTGTTTTCTTATGGGTATCTCGTTAAAACATGATTCGTTTTGTTGAGATGCATTTGATGCCGAAAGAACAAGTCCTTTTTCTGTTAGAGCGATACCAACAGCCCACTCAAAGGCTTTACCATTAATTACTTGTGAAGCCAATTCTATTGCCCTAAATAAGATTTAATTTTTAATGCTAAATGATAAGCCAATCTGACTGGCACAGCGTTGCCAACCATTTTGTACCCGATCCGAGGATGAGAATAGATGAATTTGTAATCATCTGGGAATGTTTGAACTCTAGCACACTCTCTAATGCTTAATCTACGGTACTTTTCTTCATACCCTGGGACAAACATTTTTTTGTCTTTTTCACCAGTATCAATCATTTTAGGAGCTTGTGGATGTAAAGGGGTATGCCTATCCATTGCTAAAACCGTATAAGATTGTTCTTCCCAAGATCTAACACGATTTCTCGACATAAACATGGATGAATAGCCAGTATCTGTTATTTCGTGGTTTGCAATCTGGCAGGAAGTGCCTAGCGGCATATCTTTAAGATCGAAAATAGCATCTCTTAGCGTTTTTTTGATGTTGACGGGCTCTGGAAACTCAAACCTGATTGCCAGGTCTTTTCTGAAACCAATGATGAAAACACGCTCTCTATCTTGCGGCACTTCGTAGTCGCTAGCATTTAGTTTTTGCCAGAATACATCGTATCCAGCATCAAAAAACATCTGAACGATATTGTTAAACGCCTCTTTATTTCTCTCGTGCAGAATACCAGACACATTTTCTGCTACAAAAAACTTCGGCTTAACATGTTTTAATACACGGATGTACTCAAAAAACAACTGACCCCTATGATCGTTAATACCACGTCTAGCACCTGCTTCACTCCACGACTGACAAGGCGGTCCACCAATAACCCCATCAGAATGAGGGATGTTTGATGCTTCAATATCAACAATAGATCTTCCATCAAAAGCAACTTCTGGGAAATAAGACTGGAATGACGGAGCAATCGTTTTGTCGTACTCATTAGCCCAAACCGTGCTAAAACCTGCTTGATGAAAACCTATATCCATACCACCAGCGCCAGAAAATAAAGACACCAAGCTGTGATTTAAAGCCTCTGACTTAACTCTTTTTCTTACATGAGTAATTTCGTCTGTTCGTTTTGAATTACGAGGAAGCATAATTCTATCCATTACCACTAAAATTGTGTTTTTTTATTGTATCTTGTTAAAAATCCATATAGCAATATGAATGTATTAGGGCACCTCTAATAACCCGACATTTTGTCATCCTCGCGCATACGGGGAGCCACAAAATCAATCGGATAGATTCCCGCTTACGCGGGAATAACAGTTTTTTAGAAGCACCCGTTACTTTATTATATACAACCAGATCACATTCACACCAAAATGCTGACACGTTAAAAAAATAGCGGCACTTAGCCGCTATTCTCCTAGGTTTTCAAGCTAGCTATCACGCCTTATGATGCGCTTCTGGCTTATCCATCGCCTCAATTTTACGCGTAATATGCCATTGTTGTAAAATCGACAAGCCATTATTAACGACCCAGTAAAGCACCAAGCCAGATGGCATAAACAAGAAAGTCACCGTAAACACATAAGGTAAAAACTTCATGATTTTTTCTTGCATGGGATCCGTTGGTGGAGGATTCAACTTTTGTTGAATGACCATGGTCACCCCCATCAGAATGGGTAGGATGAAGAAAGGATCATACTGAGATAAATCATCCAACCACATAAATGGCGTCATGCGCAATTCAACGGCTTCTAGCAGCACCCAATAGAGCGCCAAGAACACCGGAATTTGAATTAAGATCGGTAAACAACCACCGAGCGGGTTAATTTTTTCGGTTTTATACAGCTCCATCATTTTCTGTTGGAACATCATCTTGTCGTGACCATAATTATCTTTTAGGTGTTGCAAACGAGGCGCTAGCTTACGCAAATTCGCCATCGACTTGTAACCCGCTTCCGACAACTTGTAGAAAACCGCTTTCAACAAAATGGTGAGCAAAATAATCGCCCAGCCCCAGCTCCATAGTCCTGAAAAAGGCTCCACCCAACTGCTCAAATGCTCCAACAACCAGAACATTGGCTGCGCCATGAACGCCAGCACACCATAGTCCACCGTCAGCTCTAAGCCTGGTGCCAAAGCTTCTAAATCACCCTGCAATTTAGGACCCGCATACAACTGCACCATGCTGGTTGCACTAGCACCAGCAGCAACCGTCATGGCAGGCGCAATCATACCTAAGGCATAGCGCTCACTTTCCAGTACTTTCGAGTAATAATGCATCGACTCCTGAGCGTTGGGTACGAAGGCCGCCAAGAAATAATGCTGCATCATGGTCAACCAACCACCGGCTGCTTCGCGGCTCAGGGGTTGTTTTTTCATATCATCAAAATCGATTTTATCGAACTTATTGACCGGATCATAAACCGCACCACCCGTATAGGTTGGCAACCAAAAACTCGAAGTTGGATCATAGGTGTTGCGCACCAACTGGTAGTAAGGTGCTGCCTGCCACGCCTGCTCAGTTGCATTGGTTACCGCGTATTCAACACCAATGGTGTAACTGCCACGTTTAAAAACATAGGTTTTAACGATCTTAACGCCATCATTTTCCCACGTCATCGGCACGCGCAACTCATCCGCACCCTCAGCCAAAGCAAACTCAGTTTTGGCGACGCTAAACACTTCATGGTGATTCGGCGCAATCGAACCGCCTTGCGCCGAAAAGCCTGTTTGCGCTAAAAACAGATAAGGCGACTTGTCAGACATGAGGGTAAAAGGCGCGTCATCACTACGAGAAACAGGATATTCTGGCAAGCTCGCAAAGCGTAAATCGCCACCTTTGGTATCTAACTGAATATTCAATACATCAGTGGTGACCCTAACGCGTTGGACGCTTGGCTGAGAAACTGCCGTAGTGGGTACATCACCTGCCGAAGTCGCTAAAGACACAGGCGCTTGCGGCACATCACCCGCTGTCGTTGGTGTTATCACCGACTGACTCGCAACAGGCTGAACTGGCTGCTGCTTCTGTGCAACAAAGTAAGTCCACTCGGTATAGAGCATAAACAGAGTGAAAATAAGGGCTATCCACCAAAGGGCGCGAAAATTGGTCATGATGCTGTCCTGTGCGAAGAATTCTCTGTGACTATTAAGGATTGATGAGTCTGTGTCGATGAAGGTGCATTGCTTGACTGAAACTTAGGCAAAAAGTAATTGAATAATTTGGTCAGTTGCGCAACGAGTGTCGCATTGTCCGCAGTTTCAGCTGCTTTGCCTGCCATAACGATCAGGCTCACACCCGATAGCTGCCCATGCATTTGTCGGAAAGTTTCACGCGCAAGGCGTTTAAGTCGATTGCGTTCGTGAGCACGACGCAGGGTTTTCTTAGCAATGGCTAACCCTAACTGGGCTTGTTGCTGCTGATGACGCCAACCGTAAACGGTCCAATGCGGATTACCAATGCGCTTGGCATGGTCAAAAACTTGTTTGTAGTCTTTGCCCGTCAGCAAGCGCTTGTTACGAGAAAACCCAAAAGGCTTTTCCCGTGCAGACTGTAGCCGACCGAGTGACTCCGACGGCTGCATAGCAAAAAAGCAAGCCTAATTAAACAGTCGTTAAACGTTTGCGACCTTGCGCACGACGGTTAGCTAAAACTTTACGACCGCCTTTAGTTGCCATACGAGCACGGAAACCGTGGTTGCGAGCGCGCTTCAACACGCTAGGTTGGAATGTACGCTTCATGGTCTACTCCTAAAAAATTACTGGAAATTCAAAACAGAGCATTTTATTATGTTAAGACAAGTAACGCAAGCAGTTAATAGGCAATTCTTAGGAAATACATAGAATTTGGGTTGGGGGTGTGGGGGAAGGGCGACACTAAAACAACCTATAACCGATTGATTTACGCCCTTCCAACCACCAAAAAATTAAAATAGGAAGTTTGAATAAGAAGCGAAGCGTATTATTCAAAGCTTCCCTAAGGAAAAACATATGGAATGGCTCATTTTACTGGCTTTGGGTGCTTGCGTTGGTCTATTAGCGGGACTCTTTGGCATTGGTGGTGGACTGATTTTGGTACCCGCACTTTCCATTCTGCTACCCATGCTCGCCTTAGCCGATGAACAAACGGCTTTAGCCAGCGCGATTGCCATTGCGCTCTCGACCATTGTTATTACAGGGCTTTCGGCTGCCATCACCCAAATCAAACAACAAAAAGTCGATTGGTTTTACGTCAAACGCCTTGCCCCTTCTTTGACAATTGGTGCGATGATCGGGGCTTTACTCACCAGCTCATTACCCACCACCCTACTTGGCTTGGCTTTTGGTGTATTTGAAATCCTCATTGCCGCTTACATGTTTTACGGCAAACCACCGCAACAGGCCAGACCACAACCCTCTGCACTACATGGCCATCTTTTTGGCAGCTTTTCTGGTGCATTATCCGCTCTCTTGGGCATCGGGGGCGGAACACTCAACACCCCTTGGATGGTCTGGCATAGCTTGCCTTTGGCGACCGCTATTGCCACCTCTAGTGTACTCGGTGTCATTATCGCTAGCGCAGGAACACTTACCCATTTAACCAGTGAGCTAATTCAATGGACAGTAGTTATTGCGCTCGTCAGCACCAGCCTGATCACCGCTCCTTTGGGCGCTATGCTGGTTCATCGCCTACCCACCAAACAACTCAAACGCGGTTTTTCTTTGCTACTCATCTTATTGGGCAGCATGATGATTGTGAAATTTGGCTTTAAACCAATTTAACCTACTTTTTATTAATTTATCCACAACCTATGGTGTTTCTTGCTTGAAAACAAACACCAGTCCAAGTCATCGCTTGTTTTTCCTTGTTTTCAGGTCATACAACCAGCTAGAATAACAGACCGTTTCACCTTTTAAGACATGCCAGACGCGGTACAGATCGGGCGCTTTAAGCACAGCGCTACTGCATACTAAATCACTATAAACCGCTGTCTGTTAACCTGTTGAGAGAAATCTATTTTGAGCAGCCTTTGGTCAGATTGTTTACAAGAACTGGAACACAGTCTATCCCCACAACAGTTCAATTCGTGGATCAGCCCGTTACAAGCGGTTGAACATCACGAGCACCAAACATTACAACTACTCGCGCCCAATTCATTTATTTTTGATTGGGTTAGAGATAAACTCTGGGAACACATTCAAGACGCCTTTATTCGCGTCAGACACAAGGCTCACCACGACTGGCAATTGACCATTGATGAAGGCCAGTTTAGCAGTGCGATGACGGTTAATCACGATCCTAAACCAACACCCGTCATGGCAACCAAGCCAACGGAAAGCAAAACAACAAGCAATCAAACCAGCAAAAGCCATAGCCAGATTAACAGTGGCCTGAATCGCATTTACACCTTCGATGGCTTTGTACAAGGTAAAGCGAATCAATTAGCCAATGCAGCAGCACATCAAGTAGCAAGCAATCCTGGCGGTGCTTACAACCCGCTCTTTATTTATGGCGGTGTTGGTTTGGGTAAAACTCACTTAATGCATGCCATTGGTAACCATATTTTGGCCAATAATCCCGATGCCAAAGTGGTTTATCTTTCATCAGAGCGTTTTGTGCAGGACATGGTGACCGCCATTCGCCACCAAAAAATTGAAGCTTTCAAAGACTTTTACCGCTCGCTTGATGCTCTACTCATTGACGACATCCAGTTTTTTGCTGATAAAACCGGTACACAAGAAGAATTTTTCCATACCTTTAATGCACTGCTAGAAGGCAATAAACAGGTGGTGCTCACCTCGGACAAATTCCCCAAAGAAATAACTGGCCTTGAAGAGCGCCTAAAGTCGCGTTTTGGTTGGGGACTTACCATTGCTGTCGAACCGCCCGAATTTGAAATGCGTGTTGCCATTTTGCAAAAAAAAGCGGCGGCACTACAAGTCGATTTACCCAACGATGTCGCCTTCCTCATCGCTAAGCGTCTGCATTCCAATGTGCGTGAACTGGAAGGCGCATTAAATCGCGTCATTGCCTTTACTCAATTGACGCATCGTCCGTTAACGGTTGATATTGCCAAAGAAGCCTTACGCGATCTGTTTGCCGCCCAAGAGCGCATGGTTACCCTCGATAATATTCAAAAAACGGTAGCCGACTTCTACAAATTGCGCGTGACCGATCTTACTTCCGATAAGCGCACGCGCAACCTAGCACGTCCTCGCCAAATTGCCATGTTCATTTCGAAAGAATTAACCAGCCATTCACTGCCCGAAATCGGCACAGCCTATAAGCGAGACCACACCACTGTACTGCACGCTTGCAGACAAGTGGTTAAACTGCGTGAGTCAGATCGGCAACTAGACGAAGAAGTTGCCACGTTATTGCGCATTCTTCGCACTTAATGCGTGATTATTTGTTAAAATTTAATGCAATTACATTCATTTCAGGCTTCAGGGAAACATCATGAACTTTGCCATAGACCGTACCCCTCTTTTCAACGCGCTGAAAGCCATTATCGGCGTGGTTGAGCGCAAGAATACCCAGCCCATTTTGTCGAATATTTTAGTGGTGATTCAAGGAAGCCATCTCAGCCTCACCGCAACCAATATCGAAATGGAAGTCACCATTCAGCTACAAGAAGTCGTACAGGCTTCTCAAGATGGATCGGTAACGCTACCTGCGCGTAAAATTTATGATTTGATTTCAACATTAGCCGATGGCACGCGCTTGGAATTTAGCGTCGAAGCTCATCAAGCGCTGATGAAAGTAGGGCGTAGTCGTTATAAATTATCCGCTTTAGATGCAGCCGACTTCCCCCTCATTGATGTCAGCGCTCAAGAAACCACGGCGGTGATTGCTCAATCCGTATTAGCGAAAATGATGAAGCAAGTTGAATTTGCCATGGCACAACAAGACGTGCGCTACTACCTCAACGGTATGCTCGTTGAAATGGATGGTGACCAGCTTACCCTAGTGGCAACCGATGGTCATCGTTTAGCCAAAGCCAGCACTACCCTAGCACAAGCGCAAAGTGAAAAAACACAATTAATTGTGCCTCGTCGCACGGTGACGGAATTGCTCAAAGCACTGAATGAGGCTGGTGATGTAACGCTCGGCTTGGCCAAAAATTACCTGACATTCCACCTAGACAACCTCAGCATGAAAGTGAAACTGATTGAAGGAAAATTCCCTGAATATCAGCGCGTTATCCCAGTCAATATGCCTTACATGCTGGCTGTTGATAAAACCGAACTGCTGACCGCCTTATCACGAGTTTCTATTTTAGCCAACGAAAAATTACGTGGCGTGCGCATGAGTGTCTCTAGCGATAGTATCGAATTGACGACCAATAACCCTGAACAAGATGAAGCCGATGAATTTATTGAAGCCAATTTCAATGGTGATGCTTTTGTTACAGGTTATAACTTACGTTATTTACAAGAAGCCTTAAGCGCCATTCCTCATGAAAATGCCTTCCTTGCCTTACGTGATGGTAGTGCTGCGTGCTTAGCAGCCTACGGCATCGAAAATGACAGCATCCAAGTCAGTCAAGTGATTATGCCGATGCGTCTCTAGTTTAAGAGATGGCACAACTTCAGCGGCTCGTTTTCAACGGGCTGCGCAATCTTGCCCCCTTGGACTGTGGCATTGATGGCGATGTCCTGCTCATTACTGGCAACAATGGTTCTGGAAAAACAGCCCTACTGGAGGGTATTTCACTGCTCTCTTCTGGGCGTTCCTTTCGTGAAAATCGCTTACAACGCTGTCAACAGTGGCAAGCACCACAACTTACGCTCTATGCGGAAGTCCTTAACCGCTTAGGCGAACAACGCCTGGGCTGGCAACGTGAAAAGCAGCAGAGTACACTCAGACTCAATGGTGAAACAGCCCCCAATCAAGCCATGCTAGCTCAACAATTACCAGTACAAATTTTTTCACCAGAAAGCCAAGACACCCTAACGCAAGGCCCTAATGAGCGGCGACGTTTTATAGATTGGGGTGCCTTTTACCACGAACCTAACTTTCTAATCGCATGGCGACACTATCAACATGCATTAAAACAGCGCAATCACGCCCTACGCCAGCAACGTCCCGATCGTGAAATTATATTGTGGCATAAGCCGCTATTCGATGCTGCGATGCAAGTCCACCAAACTCGACACAGTTATCTACTCGCACTGGTCGAAACAGCCACACCCATCATGGCTCAAATCAGTGACAGCCTTGTCGATATTCAACTTTACTATCATGCTGGCTGGGAGCCTGAACAAGACCTACTCAGCCTATGGCACGCTCAGCTAGCCCACGACAAACAACTAGGTTATACCCAAGCAGGACCGCATCGTGCCGATCTAAAACTGCGTTTACATGAACGAGACGCTCTGAGTATTTTGTCTCGTGGTCAACAAAAGCTACTGGCATTAAGTCTGTTGTTAGCACAAAGCCAGCATTGTCGTCAGGCTCTGGACGAAACGCCCATTCTCCTACTTGATGATCTCGCGGCTGAATTAGATCATGAGCATCAACAACGCGTATTAGCACTATTACCACAGATAGGAGCGCAAACCATTCTCACGGCAACCCAGAGTAACCCTTTCATCATACCAGCAACGCAACACTGGCAATTAGTCAATGGGACGTTAATAACTTAAGGCCGTTCATCAGCAGGAACAATGCGACCTAGACGACGACAACATCGCCAACTGCAGTTCTGCTACTTCAGCCACCATCAAATACCGTCTTTGCTCGGAACTTAACCCGAGATAAGGCGCATACCAAGCCAAATGCTTACGTGCCATACGCACACCGATAACATCACCGTAAAACCGATGCATTTCGCACACATGTCTGTGGATAACTTCGTGGATAATTTGTGCATCGGGTTCTGTCAAAGACTCACTCGTGACCAAGTAATGCGCTGCTTGCTTAAACCACCAAGGACGTCCATTAGCCGCTCGACCCACCATCACGCCTGCGGCCTGCGTATATCGCAATACCTGTTCAGCTTTTTGTGGGGTGTCAATATCACCGTTAGCCAGCACAGGAATAGAAACCGATTGCACCACTTGGGCAATGGTTTCATATTCAGCTGACCCTGCAAACTTATCTGCTCTGGTGCGACCATGCACACTAAGCAATTGAATTCCTTCATTTTCGGCAATCTTCGCTATCTGTTTAGCGTTTTTTTGACTCGCCTGCGTACCAGTACGTATTTTTAACGTCACTGGCGTTGTCGGTACGGCTTGCACCACAGCAGCCAAAATTTGTGCCACCAAACACTCATTATCAAGCAGTGCCGAACCAGCTGCCACTGCACAGACCTTCTTTGCTGGACAGCCCATATTAATATCTATGATATCGGCACCCGCAGCAACTTGCATTTTAGCCGCTTGTGCCATATCCTGTGGATTATTTCCTAACAACTGAATAGCAATCGGCGCTGGCTCCTGTTGTTGCACACCTCGAAACTGGCTTTTATCACGCCCCATGAGGTCACTGCGACTGTGCAACATTTCGCCCACCGCATAACCCGCGCCCCATTCACGGCACAGATTACGCCAAGGTAAATCCGTTACCCCCGCCATGGGCGCTAATACCAAATTATTCGACAAAACAAAGCGACCAATCGTTAATGGACGCAACAAACCAGACATGGTATTAATCAAGCGTCAACAAAAAAGCATCATAAGTCGCCACCACTTGAGCATCAGCAAAATGCGCCAGCACGCGCGCACGTCCAGCTTCGCCCATCTGTTGACGTTGCGCTAAGGATAATTGACTGAACCGCTCAATCGCATCAGCCAAGCTGTGCGCATTTCGCGCTTCACATAATAAACCAGTGACCTCATGTACTACCAAATCACGACACCCCACCACATCGGTGGCAAGGACGGGCTTAGCCATACTCATCGCTTCCAATACCGTTCTCGGTAGCCCTTCGGCGTAAGAAGGCAACACCAAGGCATCACAACCCGCAACAAAAGGGGTCACATCGGCGGTTTCGCCCAAATAATGCAACCAACCCTCGCTTTGCCAATGGGCAATTTGTTCGGCTGAAATGGCTTGTGGGTTTTGTGGGTAAAAAGGCCCTAATAACTGCAACTCAATCGATGGTACTTGCTCAGGCTGTTGTGCATGACGCTCTGCTAGGATGCGTCCCGCTTCGGCATATTCCGCAATGCCTTTGTCGTACAATAAACGCGCCACCAGCAATAAGCGCAAGAGACCATCGGTATGGGGGTTATCTTTGGGAGCAAACTGTTCAACATTGACCCCTTCACCTGGAAGAATGGCACTTTTCGCTGAGGGTGCCAGTCCAGACTCAGTAAACAAACGGTAATCATCTTGGTTTAAAAACCACACGCCCTTAGCAAAATGTAAGGAAAGACGATACAAATTACGTGCCAGCCAAGCCTTAAGCCCAGCATTCAAAAAAGCAAAGCCTTGCCCCGTCACCACCGCCAGACTGGGTACTTTCGCTAACCAAGCCGCCCAAGAACCATAAATCACGGGTTTAATGGTGTAGTGCACCACCAACGCGGGACGATACTGACGATATAAACTCCGTAATCGCCACACCACACCCAGTTCTCGTAAGGGATTACTGCCACGATTATCCAATGCCAAGGGTTCAAATTGAGCGCCCAAAGCTGCTAGCTTGGCTTCTGCCACCGCATCAGTAGGCGCAATCGCCACCACGCGCTTACCCAGAGCCACCCAATGCTGAATTAAATTGGCGCGGAAATTGGCAATACCCCAAGCGGTATTACACACCAATAAAATGGTTTCTTGTGTTGCTTTAATCACGCCACACCACCTGTGCATACTGGGCAACAATCGCCTCGCTGTTAAAATCTAGCCCACGCACACGCCCTAACTGCGCATAAGCCTGCGCTTGTTGCGGATTGCGCATCAGCTGCTCAATGGCGTTAACAAAGGCTTTGACATCACCCACAGCCACCAAAGCACCAAACTGCGCCCACTCCACCCCATCACCAGGATTTAGCTGCTTGTCTTGCGCACTATCGGGGGCAAGAATTTCTCGTGGTCCGCTGGTACAATCCGCAGCAATACAAGGGACACCACACAACAGTGCTTCCGCTAACACATTCGGGAAGCCTTCAGAGCGCGATGCCATAACAAAAGCATCGGCACGTGCCACATAGCTAAAAGGGTTTTCTTGACGACCAACAAAGATTACCCGCTCATCGACTCCTTGCGCTTTCGCCACACCTTTGAGAAAGTCTTTGTGTGGACCCTCACCCACCAACACCAACTCTACCGATTCGGGAAGCTTAGCCAAAGCGGTAATGACATCATCTAACTGCTTTAACGGAATTAACCGACCAACCGACACTAACGTAAACTTATCGGCTGATTTTTTCCAATTCAGTGGCTCACACGCCGCTTGTTGCTGAATCTTCTCTACATCGTAGGGATTATGAATCACCGTCTGCGCCACCTTCAATTGCGGCATTAAACGCATCAAGTCCGCTTTCATGCCGTACGACTTCAAAATCAACAATTCCGCACGAGGATAAAGCCAACGGATCAGCCATAAATTGACTTTACCCAACCAACCTTCCTGTTCATACAGGCTCACTTGTCCGACATTCACCATCTGCGCTCGATGACCTGCACCCAGCAAGCGCGCTAACCCATTGACGTAATTGGCTCGATAAACATGACTCTGCACCACGTCAATCGATTGTGCTTTCACCAAGCGCCGTAGTTTCCAAGCAAACACAGGTAAATAGAGGAGTTTTTTCCAACCCGCTTCCTGACCGTTAAAGTCGGATAAATAGGTAACATTCAAGCCTTCGGGAATGGCGTAAAAATCATTACGCTCCAAACACACCAACTGCACGGACTTTCCCTGACGACCTAGGCTGTCTAACAGAATACTCACCACACGCTCAGCACCACCGTTACCAAGCGAATTAATCAGCAACACTAAAGGCGCTTCACTCATTTCGCCAATCCCATACCCAGCCAACAGCGCAATAAAGAAACCAAGTTGCGCAACAAGCGCAAGTCTCGACCATTAAACTTCCATCCTTCAAGAGTCGAAGCACGCGCCTGCGCGCATTCACCCAACATGGCCTGAGCATGACCCAGTACATACCAATTTAACGCCGCCGCCACGCTATTAAGTTCAGCCAAACGCTGACCGAATTCGGTCATCCATAACTGCAAACCACGCGCTTGATTATCATAATAACGACGCGATTTTACACCCACCCGAATGAGCGATTCCGTATCTTGCCAATAAACACGCAAGGGTTCTGGTCGGAAACGACATGGGAACTGCTGTGACAGTCGAATCCAGGCAATGCCTTCATAACCATTTAAGCCATCGACAAAACGCAACTGATTCGCCGCTTCACGAGTTAAGAATTGCACAAACTCACCGCCTATCTCCGTGCCGCGAATAAACACATCTGGCGTACCAATCAATTCTGAAGATGACAACTGCGTACGCGTCTTACCCGCTTCGTCCTTAGCGGGAAAGTTGAACCAGTGATATGCTGGCTCTTCTGCCATCACCGCTAAGGCGGTGGCTAAGGCATCTGGCACCAAGGTATCATCACTGTCTAAAAAAGTCACCACTTGCACATCATCCGACATGACATCCATCGCTTCATTGCGCGTGGTGTTCACGCCTTTATTTTCGTTTCGAGGTAAATAGCGAATACGCACATCGGCTAAATAAGGCGCTAACACTTCGGCGGTGTCATCACGACTGCCATCATCACGAATAATCAGCTCCCAATTGCTGTGTGTTTGTGCCAACACCGATTTCACCGCACGAACAATGGTATGAGCACGATTATAAGTCGGCGTAATAATCGCTACCTTAATAGATTGGGACACTAAAAAGACTCCTTACAATGACTCGCGGCTAAACGGGGTTTTAGGTGCTTATGATACTTCAACCAATAGAGCAAATAGTTCGAGGTCTGCGCCAACACCAACACCCCTAGAAAGATTAAAAAATCATCACTACGACCCAATAACCACAATATGCCATAGCCCGACAGCATAATCGCACCAAACATAAAGTTCAAATTCATGCCATAGGTGTAATAACGGAACAGACTTACCGCGCGTGCAAAAGGCGACTCCAGCACAATGGTCATGGTGTAACCCGACAATAACAAGAAAATCCAACGCATTTCATCTACCTGATCAGGCGAGAACTTATCGCCAAAAAACACCTGCATAATATGTGGCATCATAAAGTAAACAAACAGACTAGCCAGCACATACAAGCTCACCGTTTGACTCAAGGCAGTTTTCACTAAAGGCGGAATATCACAATAACGACGTTCTTCATGTGCATGCGTTAGTTTAGCGCTAAACACACTCATAATCGGTGCATTGACCACTTCCAAAATCACCGCAGCAAACTTACTGGCATAAGAAAACAGCGAATAAATCCCTGGACCAGCTGAGGTCAAAACCATCGCCAATAAAATTTCTTTTGCATCATAAGCTAAAGAACCCAACTTCATTTTCGACGAGTTCCAAACAATTAAGCGATCATCTGGCACACGCCACACCCACGACAGCTTTGCTTGCAATTTGCCCAAAATCAACGACCACTGCCACAGTAAACCGACACCATAAGCCGCCAACATAATCCACGCCAAATCATGCACATTCGGACTATCCCACATCCACCAAACGCCAATAATTTTTAATACAGAAGCCAAAATATCGACGGCATAGTACATACTGTAATAACCATGCAGTGTCAGGTATTCACGATTGATGAAAATGAGATTTTGGATGAGCAAAAAAGCAATAAACACATCTAAAAATTCAAACAAGCCATCTTGAGCCTCTGGATGCCAAACACTGCGCACCAAAGCATAGATACCGATAATAGCCAAAGAAGCGACGCTAATCCATACCATTAACAAGGAGTAAAGCTGATCTGCCTCACGCCGATCCTGCTTTAAGCGTTCCACATACCATGGTGTCCAAGCCTCCCACACCGCCTGAACCAAATGACCCAGATAAGCAACGATGGTCAATGCAAGGAAATAGACATCACTTTCACTACTAGCACCAAACAAGCGTCCGAGCAAAGCAATAAAAACAAAATGTAACGACACATAACCCAGCGCCAGCAAGTTGTACTTGAGGGCAGCCAATTTATGAAACAAGGAAGAAATAATCGTCATGATAGTCCAGATTTTAACAGAAAAAACTGCGCGAACACGGCTAGGTAAAAATTTATTTCCTATCCATTGCCCAAAGGAAAGCGCATAAACACAGTGGTCTCACCCAGCCGACTTCTTTCCCCAAAAAAAAGCAAAAAATCAAGACTGTTATCATAATTTTTTTTTGGTAGAATGAAGACCTAAAACACCATATATAGTGATCTTAACTCAATAGATAACCACATTTAGCTAACGCAGAACCCTGTTTGGCACACAATGACCAAAGGAACTCAGTATGACCACTCTCAGCGCAACCAAGCGTAACGGCCGTCGTGAACCCATCGATTTAGACAAAATTCACCGTGTTATTACCTGGGCGGCAGAGGGACTGGAAGATGTTTCTGTGTCACAAGTCGAATTAAAAGCACACATTCAGTTTTACGATGGCATTAAAACCAGCGACATCCACGAGCTGATTATCAAATCAGCCGCCGACCTCATTAGTGCCGAAACACCCGACTATCAACATGTAGCTGCACGCCTAGCAATTTTTCACCTGCGCAAACGCGCTTATCAACGTTTCACGCCACCGAGCCTGTTCGAGCATGTGGATAAAATGGTGCGCATGGGCAAATATGATCCCGCACTGTTAACTGATTATAGCAAACAAGAGTTAGAAACCCTCGACACCTATATTGACCATTGGCGTGACCTCAACTTTGCCTATGCCGCAGTGAAGCAATGGGAAGGCAAGTATTTGGTACAAAACCGTGTCAGCGGTGAAATTTACGAAAGCCCACAATTTGCTTATATGCTCATTGGTGCCTGCCTGTTTGCCCGCTATCCGAAAGAATCCCGTTTAGATTACGTTCGCCGCTTTTATGATGCCTGTTCGCTATTCAAGCTCAGCTTGCCCACGCCAATTATGTCGGGTGTGCGCACACCTACACGCCAGTTCAGCTCTTGTGTACTCATTGAATCCGACGACTCACTTGACTCGATTAATGCAACCGCCAGTGCCATTGTTAAATATGTTTCACAGCGTGCCGGTATTGGTGTCAATATTGGGCGTATCCGCGCGCTCGGTAGTAACATCCGTGGCGGCGAAGCCTTCCACACGGGGCTCATTCCTTTTATCAAGTATTTTCAAACCGCTGTTAAGTCTTGCTCACAAGGTGGCGTGCGTGGTGGTGCTGCCACCCTCTTCTATCCTTTATGGCATTTAGAAGTCGAAAACCTACTGGTATTAAAAAACAACCGTGGCGTAGAAGAAAACCGTGCGCGTCACTTAGATTATGGCGTACAGTTAAACAAACTGATGTATCAACGCTTGTTAGAAGGCGGCAATATCACGCTATTTAGCCCTGCCGATGTGCCAGGGCTTTATGATGCTTTCTTTGCCGATCAAGCAGAATTTGAACGCCTGTATCAAGGTTATGAACAAGACGAGTCGATTCGTAAGAAAAGCATCAAGGCTATCGAGTTATTCGGCACCCTAATGCAAGAACGCGCACAAACAGGACGTATCTACATTCAAAACGTCGACCACAGCAACACCCATAGCGCCTTTGATCCCGCTGTTGCACCCGTACATCAGTCGAACTTGTGTATGGAAATTACCTTACCAACCAAACCACTGAATAACGTCGATGATCCCAAAGGCGAAATCGCACTCTGTACACTCGCCGCCTTTAACCTAGGTGCATTTGATTCACTGGATGAGTTAGAAGAACTCGCCGACATTCAAGTACGCGCCTTAGATGCACTACTGGACTATCAAGACTACCCAGTGAATGCTGCCTTACACGGCAAAAAACGTCGCACGCTGGGTATTGGTGTTACCAACTTTGCTTATTATCTAGCAAAAAATGGGGTTTACTATTCTAATGGTAGCGCCAACCGCTTAACCCACCGCTTATTTGAAGCCTTCCAATACTATTTGTTGAAAGCATCGAACAATCTAGCGAAAGAACAAGGCGCTTGCGAATGGTTTAACGAAACCAAGTATGCGAAAGGTATTCTGCCTATCGACACCTATAAAAAAGAAGTCGATGGCATTTGTCCAGAGCCACTTCATTACGACTGGGAAGGCTTGCGTGCAGACATTCTTAAATATGGCTTGCGTAATTCCACCTTGTCGGCATTGATGCCTTGTGAAACCAGCTCACAAATCACCAACTCAACCAATGGTATTGAACCACCACGTGGACTCATTTCGGTCAAAGCCAGTAAAGACGGGATTTTGAAACAGGTCGTACCTGGCTTTAAGCACTATGGTGACAACTACGAACTCTTGTGGAACATCCCCAATAATACTGGCTATATCGAACTGATTGGTATTATGCAGAAGTTCGTCGATCAAGCCATTTCAGCCAATACCAATTATGACCCTACCCGCTTTGAAGGTGATAAAGTGCCGATGAAAGCGCTGTTGCAAGACTTGCTTTATGCTTACAAAATGGGCGTTAAAACCTTGTACTACCATAACACGCGTGATGGTGCAGGCACCAATGATGATGACGGATGCGCGAGCGGGGCTTGTAAACTCTAAATATGGTCAATTCACGAGTCAAAGCAGCACTTAACGTTGAAAATGCCTATAATAGCAGGCTATTTTCTTAGAGCTGTATATGTCGTCCATTTTTGAGCAACTCAATCCGCTAAAACCTTCGAATCAGAAGCCAGAAGCTGCTGAGGTGTCGTTGCGCGTTCAATCACGGCTACATCGTGTCGGACAAATATTGGTTGCCAAGCGCGCCTCTGTCTCATCAGCCATTCTACTGCTGCTGACAGCTTGGCTATGGCTGAGTTACGAACCTATGCCAGAATCCAATCAATCCGTTCAACAAGCTTTGCCCTTACCCTCAAAAGAACAATCGACACCGACCGTTGCGAGTCCGCTTACAGCAACCTCTGTTGAAAAAACACCCGAACACAACAAACCCAAGCCCGCTCAGGCGAGCAGAGATCATGATCAGTTGAGCAATGCCAACCAAAAAGCAATCGAGTTAGCTTTGGCAGGTCAGACATCACAAGCCACCAAAACCTTAGAACAAGCCTTACTGAATGACCCACAAGCCGGTATGGTGTTCGACAATTTGCGTCGTTTATATGCAGGTTTTGCCAGCCAGTCTTATCAATTAGCTATCGAACCCAATAAACCCAAACCCGTTACCATCGAACTGGTCAGTGCAGATCAACCGATTGCAGTGCAATTAGCTGCCACTCAACCCATCATACCCAATAAGCCATCGTCAACTTTTGAGACAACACAAGCAACCGAAACAAGCCGCCCACCTTTAGTCAGTCAAGCGCCTCAATTACCCAGCATCACAGAGACCCCAAAAGAGCCTGCTGCAACCGTGGAAGCTAAACCGATAACCACAGCAACGCTAGCACCGGCACAAAAAGCCACAGAACCGACACCGGCACAAAAAGAAGCAGCTCAGCGTAAAGCGCAGCAACAAGCCATTCATCAAGCCTTAAAAAACTGGAGTGACGCTTGGTCAAAGCAAGATGTGAAAGGCTATTTTGCCAGTTATGCTCCCAATTACACACCCAAAAATAGCACACGTAAAGCTTGGATGGACTATCGCCAAGAGCGTATTCTTGCGCCGAAACGCATTAAGGTTGAATTAAGCGACGTCAAAATTGAGTTGCTTAAAGCCAATTTAGCCAAAGTCAGCTTTAGCCAAGGTTACACCTCAGATACCCTGAGTGCACGTAATCAAAAAACACTCGAACTTGAATTGATCAATAACGCATGGCTCATTACTTCCGAATCGGGGCGTTAAGTGCGCTCATGCTTTGCCTCAGCAATGCCAAATTGGCCTCTGCGGCAAACGCTACCAGTCAAGAGTCCGAGCAAATGCTCGCCAAAGCCGTCACGCAAATTCAAGCACAGCAATTGACGCAAGCCCTAACAACACTGGATCAACTGGTTCAGCGCTACCCGCACTTTCAATTAGCACAAATGATGCGTGCCGATCTGTTATTGGCGCAAACCAATGCCCTAACTCAAATCGGAGGTCAGCTGGATGCCCAAAAAGCTCAAGCACTGCAATCAGAAGCACGCGCTCGCTTAAACGCCAGCACACAACTCGCTCAACACCAGCAACCCGCTTATCTACTCGGCACACCACCTGCTTGGCTCAAGCATATCATCAGCATTGACTTAACGGCGTCACGAGCCTATTTATTCGATATTCACCAACAACAATTACGATTTGCTGCCAGTTTCTACATAACCCAAGGGAGCAAAGGCGCGGGCAAAGAAAAAGAAGGCGACAAGCGCACACCCGTCGGTATCTACCGCATGACCCCTCCGATTGCTGCACAAAAGCTTTCTGGCTTCTATGGTGCTGGAGCCTTGCCACTGGACTATCCGAATAGTTGGGATAAACGCAATAAACGTACTGGTCATGGTATTTGGTTGCATGGTACCCCCTTCGAGCAATATAGTCGCCCGCCACTGGCATCCGATGGCTGCGTCGTCTTTAGTAACGACGATATGAGCTACTTACTCAAGCAATTGGATTGGCAGGCAACACGGGTGATTACCGATCAATCATTACAGTGGAGTACAAACGAAGTTCAGCGTCAGCTAAACGAAAAAGACGCTCTTAGCAACCAGCTTCAGCAACGCATCGAGGCTTGGCGCGATAGTTGGGAAAAACAACAGCTTTCCTCCTATCTGAATTTTTATGCTACCGATTTCAGCAGCCAAAAGGGTGAAAACAAGGCACAATGGTCAACCCGTAAACAGCAATTATTTGCCTTAAATCAAACGCACCAGATTCAAGTCGAGCAACTCCTCTTACTAGCCTACCCCTCGCAAGACCAACTGGTGGTCGCTGAGTTTAATCAGCGTTATCAACGTGGCAGTAAAATCGATATTGAACGTAAGCGCCTTTGGTGGCAACAACAGCAAGACGAATGGCGGATCATTCACGAGGAAGTCTTGTCGAACTAATGTGGCAAAATTTTTCATTCACGAAGATTGTCAGACATGACTAACATGTTAAAATCAATCGCAATCATTTAACCTAAACGGAAACCTCTTTCATGCGTTACGAAACCTTCAACCGTCATCAATTCGATGCGACCAAACAATGTATGTTTCTCGGCGAACCGGTGAATGTGGCGCGTTATGATGTGCAACGCTATCCTTTCTTTGAAAAGCTGATCGAAAAACAATTGTCTTTCTTCTGGCGCCCTGAAGAAATTGATTTATCGAAAGACCGCATCGACTTTAATCAACTCCCAAAACACGAACAGCATATTTTTGTTTCCAATTTAAAATATCAAACCTTGCTCGATTCGGTACAAGGTCGCAGTCCTAACGTAGCACTATTACCGGTCGTCTCCATTCCAGAACTCGAGACCTGGATTGAAACCTGGGCTTTCTCCGAAACCATTCACTCGCGCTCTTATACGCACATTATCCGCAATATTTTTAATGATCCCGCGGAAGTGTTTGACGACATTGTTACCAATGAAGAAATCACTAAGCGCGCCATCAGTGTTACCGAGCACTATGATGATTTTATCGAATACAGCATGTACTTTAATCTATTCGGCGAAGGCACCCATACCGTCAATGGCAAAACCATCACCGTCAACATGCGTGAGTTAAAGAAAAAACTTTACCTGACCTTAACAGCCGTGAATGTGCTAGAAGCCATTCGTTTCTATGTATCTTTTGCCTGTTCTTTTGCCTTTGGCGAACGCGCGCTAATGGAAGGCAATGCCAAAATCATTAAACTGATTGCTCGTGATGAAGCACTGCATTTATCGGGTACGCAACAAATGCTCACCCTCATGCGCGACAATAAAGACGATACCGAAATGGCTGAGATTGCTAAAGAATGCGATCCCTTATTGGTGGATATTTTCCGTCAAGCTGCGCAACAGGAAAAAGAGTGGGCGGACTACTTATTTGCCGGTGGCAGTATGATTGGTTTGAATGCTGAAATTCTCAAAGACTATGTCGAATACATCACCAATGTGCGCTTACGTGCTTTAGGTTATGACAAGATTTTCGACCGTGGCAACGCTAATCCATTGCCTTGGATGAACGCTTGGTTAAGTAACGATAATGTTCAGGTAGCACCACAAGAAGTGGAGGTGACTTCTTATCTGACGGGTGCGGTTGAAACCAGAATTGATGCAGACGATTTGAAAGGTTTTTCACTGTAAGTGGTGAGTAACACACTAACAAAAAGGGGCTTGCGCCCCTTTTGATTTATCAATCATGCTAGCTATTCGCTGGTGTTATTGAGCCTAAAGATTATTCAACACCTTGGCTTTGTAAACAAAAGCACCCAAAGGGATCATGAAGCGACAAAAGCCAACACATACTGCTTAATGATCACTTACTTTTTCCATAACGACAGGTTGTTTCATGTCATAAACTCCTGACACCTGAATATTAGAGTGACAAGGATGCGAATAAATCAGAACCCTCATAATAAATATTACTTATAGATAGCAATGTATTTTTTATGACTTGTTCATCGCAGACGTCAATCACGTTTTAGAGTTGTTACTGTAAACACAATGAAAAAGCTCTAGATAGGGTTGAATGTTGTGGCAAACCTTCTGCAGCTAACTGCTGACAACAACCCTGCGAAGCACAACCCTCGCATTCAAGCCCATGTCCTCTCAATTGCTGAGCGCATACCGACAACATCAAACGTCTCAAATTGGCATGAGACTCTGCATCCAAGGCGGTTAAATCAGCTGCACAGAGTTGCTGCGTTGAAAACAGTCGTGCCAATAAGTCAACGGGAATAGAAACGTTGACTCGAAGTTCATCCGTCGATAAGTTAGTCATTCATCCATCTCCCTACACTCCTATTCAAGTCTCACTTGGTTAGGACCAGCTTCTGCTCTTTCGTAATACGCAACACATATTCAACGCCTGCATGTAAAATACGAACCTCCTTATGACCCGCAAACAAGATCGAAGAGCTTAATAATCGGTATGCTCCCGTTTGACCGCCAACGTGGCGAATATTAACGGGCTGCTGATCCGTTTGTCCCGTCATGGCGTCGCATCAACAGCAGGTGTCGTCACAAAACCCACCTTGCTCAGACCCGCTTGTTTTAATAACGCCAATACTTCGGTAATACGCTGATAGGTGAGCTGTTTATCGGCAGACAAATGAACCGGTGGCTGTTCATCTCTCACGGCAGCTGCTTTCATACGCACCAAAGCCTCAGCATCACTCACCGGTTCTTTATTCCAAAACAAACCGCCCGACTCATCAATAGATAAGGCAATGGCTTCTAGTTTAGGTTGCAAGGCTTGCGCATTGGCTTTGGGCAAATCGACTTTTAAGGCCTGCGTCATCAAAGGAGCGGTGATGATGAAAATAATCAGCAGCACCAACATCACATCCACCAGTGGTGTCGTATTAATTTCAGCCATCGGGCGATTCTGACCGCCCTCTAATCCTCCAAATGCCATGTCTTACCCCTTGCGTTGCTGACCGACAAAATACAGGTGCAAATCATGTGCAAAACCATCCAAATCACTGGCTACCAAACGAATCTGGCGGTTAAACGCGTTATAAGCTAACACAGCAGGAATAGCGACAAATAAACCAAGCGCCGTCATAATTAAGGCCTCACCCACCGGACCAGAAATCTGATCTAACGCCACTTGTTGCGTACCGCTAATGGTCATCAGTGCATGATAAATGCCCCACACCGTACCAAATAGCCCAACAAAAGGAGCCGTTGAACCAATAGAAGCCAGCATCGTTTGCCCCACTTCCAACCAATTATTCGCCTGATTTAATCCACCACGCAACGATTGCACCATCAACTCACTAGCAGGTAAGCTATCCGCTAACTGACCTTGGTGCTGTTGTTGTTCATTGACCCAACGAGCTCCTTTCTCGCCGGCTTGCGCCAACAGCGCATAAGCCGGTAAGCTAGCCAGCACAGCCACACCAGCTTGCCAATTATTCGCCTGCCAAAAAGCCTGCATAGCCGCACTGGCTTTGAGTCGATGTGAACTTAATTGCCAACTTTTCCAGAAAATCAGCGTCCAGCTAATCACTGACATAGCGACCAATACCCAAAATACAGCATGGATAACGTCATCACCAGCAGCCCAAAATTGTTCAAATTGACTCATTAATCGTTCTCCAACACGAATTTAACGGGTACTTCAACCCAAGTTTCTAATGGCTCTCCACCTTGAGTAGCTGGTTTGAAACGCCATTGCTTCACCGACTCTAGTGCTGCTTCATCCAGCCGCTCAAAACCCGAACTGCGACTCAATTGTACCGAAGCAACACGACCATCGACTGCCACCAGCACCCTTAAGCGCACCTCTCCCTGCTCACCCATGCGCTTTGATAAACGAGGATAACTGGGTTTAGGATTATTCAAATAATCAGCCTCTGCACGCACTAAGGGCTTTTGTTCAACAGGCAGACTCGCTGGTGGTGCTGAAGCGGCAACCGGCGATGGCGGCGCCAGCGACTCTGTTTTAGCCTCTGTCGTTGGGGTGGACTGAGCAACGGGCACCTTAGTAGGCTGAGGTTTGGGTTGTGGCTTAGGCTTTTCCTTGGGTATCGGCGGAGGCGGTGGGGGAGCCACCTGCTGAGTCAGCACAGGTTCTGGCTCATCAACTGGCTCCACCGGAGCAGGAGGCGGTGTTTCTACCTTAGGTGGTGCGGCCACATCCGGTTTATCCTCCACCCACTCCATCGACATTAACTCAACGGGCTTAATCGGTTCCGCTGTTTTGAGTTGCCACAACCACCATGCCAACACGCCATGCATTAACAGGGTTAAGAAGATAGCAACCGGCAGACTGATTGAACGAAATTGCACCTATCTTATTTCCAGCCAACACGATCCATGATTTGCGCCGCAGCATTACGCTTAGCACCAATAGCCGCCGCATTTAACGGATCTGCTTTGAAATGACTAACCGCATTCAACTCTGGATTATCCAATTTAACGCCAGCAACGACCGAAAACTCGTTATTGCCATTGGCAAAATATTGTTGTGCTTCATCCGTTGCCAAAAACTCCAGCAACTTAACGGCCTCTGCTTTATGCGGTGCGTTAGCCAACATGCCACCACCCGAAATATTCACATGCGTACCATGACCCGCCATATCCGGGAAGGCCATTTTAACGCGGTCGATCACTTTGGCATCTTCAGGCTTTTCTGAGCGCTGTAAACGCAAATAGTAATAGCTGTTAGTCAGGCCAATGGCACAATCACCCGCAGCAATGGCACGAATCTGATCCGTATCGCCACCCTTAGGCTTACGAGCTAAATTATCCACCACACCTTTCGCCCAAGCTTCTGCTTTAGCCTCACCTTCATGCACCATCATCGCGCTCAGCAAAGACAAATTGTAAGGATGCGCACCCGAACGAACACAGACCTTACCTTTCATGCTCGCATCTGCCAGCGTTGCATAATTTTTAGCTTGCGCTTCCGTGACGACACCTGGATCATAAGCAATAACACGCGCACGCGATGAAAAGCCAAACCAATGATTAGTGGGTTCACGGAACTGCGCTGGGATTTTAGATGCCAAGGTTGGCGAATCCACTGCAGCCAGTAACCCCATATCCTGAGCGGCTTGCAAACGAGCGGCATCAGCCAAAATTAACACATCAGCAGGTGAGCGCGCACCTTCCGCCTTTAAGCGCTCTACCAGCTCTTCATCTTTCGCTTCAATGCGATTGACTTTAATGCCTGTTGCTTGGGTAAAAGCCGCATAAAGCTGATCATCTGAAGCATAATGACGCGATGAATAAACATTCACTTCCGCCGCAATCGTTGCGAAAGAAACTGAAGAGAATAAAAGTGCAAGGATTGTTTTTTTCATTTGTTACCTACCAACAAATATGAATAGTTATCATTTAAAAGACCGTGTTTGCGTATATTACCGATAATTGTTATTATTTGCACTCATTATTTACACTTTTTTCACAATTAATTGCATGGGTTCCCGTATCCACTATGTCAACCTCTGCTTCTACCGCACTCAGTATTCAAGATCTCAGCTTAACCAGAGCCAATGCACACATATTAAACCAAGTTAGTCTGCATTTAGCTGCTGGACAAATCGGCTGTCTGCTCGGTCCCTCTGGTTGCGGCAAGACCACGTTATTAAGAGCCATTGCGGGATTTGAATCCATCCAGAGCGGATGCATTGAAATTGCAGGACGCTGTGTTGCGGGCAATGGACAAGAACAAGCGCCCGAACAACGTGGCATCGGCATGGTATTTCAGGATTATGCGCTTTTTCCTCACCTCAGCGTTGCGGAAAATATCGCCTTTGGCTTACATCAACTCAATAAAACAGAACAACATCGCCGTTGCCAAGAATGGTTACAGCGCCTTCAGCTCGACAACCTCGCCCAGCGTTATCCGCATCAACTTTCAGGTGGTCAACAACAACGGGTTGCCTTAGCCCGCGCATTAGCGCCACAACCGCAATTATTGTTAATGGACGAGCCCTTCGCTAACCTAGATGCTGCTTTGCGTGAGAGTTTAAGCTTAGAAGTGCGCGACCTACTCAAATCACTCGGTGCCAGTGCTTTGCTGGTCACCCATGATCCGACCGAAGCCTTTACCCTCGCTGATGTGATTGGCGTCATGCAGCAAGGTGAAATTGTGCAATGGGATAGCCCTTATCGTGTTTATCACGAACCTGCCAATCGTTTTGTTGCCAGTTTTGTTGGACTGGGCAGCTTCTTACAATCGCAAGTCACCAGCCCTCGTCACATCAGCACGCCTTTAGGTTTGGTGCATGGTCAATGTACCGAACGAGACTGCGCCTCCGAAGTCAGCGTATTGGTACGCCCCGATGATATTGTTTACGATCCTTTAAGTAGTTTTCGTGCCAAAGTGGTTTATAAAGCTTTCCAAGGCCCCAGTACCCTCTATCGACTGGCTTTGCACGATCAACAAGTGGTGGTGGCACTGATGCCCAGCCATATTCAACTCAATGAAGGCGATGAAACGGGCATACGCTTCGACACAGGTGGTCACGTGGTTGCCTTTGCATGAAAATGAGTGCCTGGCTAGGGCTGGCGGTCAGCGCCATTTTCATTCTGCCCATTCTAATGTTGGTTTGGCAAGCATTCGACTTCAGTCAGGGTAGCGATCACTGGCATCACTTATTAACGACTTGGTTGGGCGAAGCCTTATTGAACACCTTGCTACTGACCAGTCTTACTGCCATCGGTGCTGTTACCCTAGGTACAAGCCTAGCGTGGCTCACCGTTGCCTATCGCTTCCCTGCCAGCCGACTATTGGCTTGGCTGCTCGTATTACCGCTGGCCTTACCTCCTTATGTCGTGGCCATGTTGGTTACCTGGTGGGCAGACAGCAGTGGCACGCTCCACTTATGGCTCAGAGAGCTGGGCTGGGTCGAACGTTGGGTCGATATTCGCAATTTACCGATACTGGCTTTGGTGTTTTCACTGGTTTTCATGCCCTATGTATTTTTACTGGCGCGTGCCAGTTTTCAACGCCAAGGCTTACAAGCCTTTGAAGCGGCTAGAGCCTTAGGTTTATCGCCTTATCAAGCCTTCATTAAAGTCGTTTTACCCATCGCCAAACCGTCTATCATTGCTGGAGCGGCCTTAGTGATGATGGAAACCCTCGCCGACTATGGCGCCAGTAGCCTTTTCGCCGTACCCACCTTAACGCAAGCGATTTATCGTAGCTGGTTTAATATGGGCGATTGGGCCTTAGCAGCACAACTCGCCGTGACGCTCATTAGTGTGATTATCTTGCTACTCTTTTTAATTCAACCCAGCAAACAGCAATCCTTGGCACAACAACGCGCTAGTGATATGGCTAAAACCCCTAAGCGCCCTTTAGATGGATGGTGGATGAGTGGCTATGCGTGGACAGTATTCGCCCTCGCTTTTGCGCTACCGCTAACGTTATTACTGTGGCAAAGCCTATCAGCAGACACGAACAGTTGGAACGTCGAGCGTCTGAGTACTTGGTTTACCAATAGCCTGACCCTAGCTAGCGCCACCGCACTCATTGCCATTACCATCGCAGCCTGGGTTAGCTGGCAAGCTTATATTCAGCCAGACATCCATACCCACCGCTGGTCATTACGCTTACTCTCGATTGGCTATGGCATTCCCGGCACCGCCTTGGCCGTCGCCATTTTACTGACGTGGCAACAACTGGGACTGGCAGCCGGGGTTGCCGCCTTAATCTTCGCTTACTGTGTAAGATTCATGAGCATTGCAGTACAAAGTACGCAAGCGGGATTATCACAGCTCTCGCCTCGCTTATTAGAAGCCGCCCAACTGCATGGCTACGCTCGCTGGCAACAGCACTGGCGCATCACCCTTCCGCTGATGTCACCACACCTGTTAGCAGGTAGTTTAATGGTCGCCATTGAAGTATTGAAAGAACTCCCCGCCACGCTGATGTTGCGCCCTTTCAATTTCGACACACTAGCAGTGATTACCTACCAGTACGCCCAAGACGAGCGCATCCCCGAAGCGGCTAACGCCGCCCTGCTCATTGTCATCGCTAGTTTGGTTGGCTTGGTTTTAGTGAAATGGTTAGAACAGAAAGCAAATCGGGGTTAACCTATCTCTTAGCGAGAGCATCACCATAATAACCGACTGAGCTTGTCGGGTCTCGACTGATTATAAACTCTTTTAACAAATAACTCTGGGTTGGTTTTCTGCCACTCCTTGAGTTTCGCGATCGGTGTGACATGCCCAAGAT